>JAKAHW010000030.1 GCA_021825285.1 bacterium | reverse complement strand
TTTCTGGATTAAATACTTCAGGGTTATTGCAGATAAGCTTTCAGGACTTAATCTTCTAAAAAATATTGTTGGAAAAGAAGCAGGATTCTATAAGGGATTTCAGGAAGAATTCGAAAAACATGTAATAATCTGCGGACATGGAAGAGTGGGAAAAGAAGTGAGGTCAATTCTTGATTTGGCAGAGGTTCCATACGTTGTCATTGATTTTAACAGAAAAACCATTTCAGAACTTGCTCAGGCTTCAAAATTTGCTATTTATGGTGATCCGACTGACTCAGAGGTTTTAGAATCTGCATACATTACTTCAGCCAAAGTTTTGGTTGTCGCTTTGCCCGACACTTTTTCTCAAAAGAAAATCATTGACCAGTCTTTAAAGGTAAATCCAGATATTATAATTTTATGTCGTTCTCACAAAGAAGAAGACAGGTACAGTCTCATAAATATGGGAGTAAACACAATTGTCGTTCCGGAGCTTGAGGCTGGATTAAGAATCGGATCTGAGGTATTGGATCTTTTTGGAGTAGATCCTCAGGTTACCAACTCTTTGGTAAAACGTTCAAGACGTGAACACCTCGTGTAAATTCATGAAAGAAGGTTCAAGAAATTCGGTTTCCTATCTAAAATACTTCTTAATTTTTTTCCTAATCCTGGGAATTGTTTCATTATCAATTAAGATAATAAGGGTTTACCAGACGCGAAGTTTCAGAGGGGAAGCTTTTAATTTATTGATTTTAAATAAAAACGCCAGCATTTTACATCTTGGGACAAAACCGAATTCCCTATTTATTTTAACTGTCAAAAATTTGGGGTATAAACTAAAAAACAAAAATAGGGTAGAGACGTCCCTTGCTTTAAAGGTGCCGATAGATGGAATAGTATTATTGGACGATTCAGGCTATAAAATTGAAAGAAATTATTTTTCGCTCGACAACTTTTTAAGTTTATTTGCAAAAAAACGCAACAACATAAATGAAATTGATTTAATAAAGATCTTTTGTAAAATAAATGGAATAAAAAATTCGGAAACAAGTACTAAGGAGGTTGAGAATATTGAGAACGAAGAAGTTTTTCATGTGCTGCCGGAGATATTTAACGAGAGCGTCATTATAAATGATAAAACAAGCGTTGAAATTATAAATGGGACAGGTATAGACGGAGTAGGGGGGAGGATGTCTGAAGCGTTAAAAAACGAGGGATTCAATATTGTGTCTGTTGGAACCAATGAGCAAAATGAATCAAAAATAGTTATAAGAGGAAATGAAAAAAGCGTTGTTGTTAAAAGATTGAAAGATTTTTTTCCTTTTAAAGTGGAGAAAAGGCAGGAAAATTCGATTGCGGACATAACTTTGATTTTTGGCAGGGATAGCTTGAAGTAATAAATTGCATTTGATATGCTTATTTAGCTTGTTTTTGTTGGAAAAAAGAATTATGGAAGACGGAAGAGACGAAGGAAATGTTAAAAAATTAATAGCTCATCAGGAGGAAAAAATTAGCTGGTCAGAAGTTGTTGGGGAAAAGCATGCTATGGTCGGGGAGAGCGAGGCTGTAGCAAGAGGAATAATTCAAAGTCTATTCGGAGCTATGGTTCAATCTGCTCCAAAAGGGGTTCGAGTTTCAATTGCAAGGGAAGATCATTCTTATGTTGCTCAAGAAGGGGAGAAAAAAGTTGTAAAAAACAAGAAAATTTTTGGATTTAAAGCAGTAGGGGAGGAAAATGGAGTAAGAATAAAATTGGGCCGAGGCCTTTTTATAGGTTTTGTGCCGAGAGATTTTACGCTTGAAGATGAGACAACAGTACCTATTTACGATAGGCTTGTTGTAAGGGAAATTCCAGAACAGACAAACGGTAGTTGGCTGGATGAAGGTTATGAGAACGGAGCAGCACTCAGAAGCATAGTGGACGGAAAAAGTTCCCCCTTTGATATGCCGGCAGAAGTAATGGTTGCTCATGGTATAAAAGGTTCAGATGTCGCGCAAAAATATATTGATTGGGAGAAAACGCTACCTTTAGACCAGAAAGCAAAAGATAACTTGTCATTGGAAATGAGTTCAGCCTTGTTAGCCCATACATTATGAATGTTTTCTACGTATCACTTATCATTATAATAGTCGTTTCCTTCCTTTGGGCACTTTTCTCTCTTCGGAAAGAGTTGAGAAAACCTAAAGAAATAAAAAAAGCAGCGGAAGAGTTAAAGAGAGAAAAAATATTGTTTAAAAAATAAAATTCTATTCTTCAGGATATGTTTGGTAAACAAATGGGGTAGCAGAAAACGATGGTTGGTTTTTAAACTTTGCCACTTTTTTAACCTCTTTGATAAAGACCGTGACAGTTTTTTCATCCAAAGCTTTTATGCAGGCCTGATATTCATTTCCGCCTTTCATGAATGTTACCAGTCTCATTCCAATATTGTCCGGTAGCATCCCTATATATTTTTTATCTGAAGACAAAACAAAAATTTTAGAGCGTTTGACAACAAGAGTAACATTGTCTCCTGTTTGAAGCAAAGAAAGAGATTTTTTATCGGTGAGATTTTTTAATTCCGTAGTTTTGGTTTTACCTGCTTCCTCAATAAAAACATCATGTATATGGTTTGTAATCGGTGATTGTCCTTGATCTTTAAGCTTGTCCCGAGTAACATTATCCAATTTTTTCAAATTTTTTAAAGCGATTGGGTTAGTTTTGTCAATTTCAACTACTTTTTGATATGCCAGTTTTGCCTTTTTATATTTACCCAGTTTTATTAAGGAAAACGCCATCCTATTGAGCGCTTCAATATCATTTTCATCGGCATCTAAAATTTGTGAATTTATTTTGTAGGCTTCTTCCCAGTTGTTTTGGAGGGCAAATTTAATAGCAAGGTCTTTTAGGGGTATAGACATTTTTAAAGATAACGCAGAATTGAAATATTTTAAGTCAATTTGTTGAAAAAGTCAAGGTAAGCGAGGTATAATAGAAGGCGAATTGATCCGAATTGGAACCCGAATAAATTCGGATCATTTTTAGTTTAGAAATTCTTTAATAATATGAGCGGTCATTCTAAATGGTCAACAATACGAGCTTGCTCGTCTGATGAATCAGACTGCGCTTCCTCGTATAGTTTTAAAGAAAACTTAGTTTAAATAATTTAAAAAGAAAGGGAGAATACGATGTCAGGACATTCTAAATGGTCAACAATAAAAAGACAAAAGGGAGCAGCAGATGCAAAACGCGGCCAAACTTTTACAAAACTTTCTAATGCAATTACTATTGCGGTAAGGCAGGGGCAGGGTGTGGGGGACCCTAATAGCAATTTTAAGTTAAGGTTGGCGGTGGACAAGGCGCGTGCTGCCAATATGCCCAAAGACAATATCGAAAGAGCGATTTCTAGAGCAGCAGGAAAACTGGGGGAAGACGTTTCAGAGTTAACTTATGAGGGATTTGCTCCAGGAGGAGTTGCGGTAATTATCGAGACTGTGACCGATAACAAGCAAAGGACTTTTTCGGAGGTTAAAAATATTTTTGAAAAAAACGGTGGAACTTTAGGAAACCAAGGCTCTGTTTCTTATATGTTTGAAAGAAAAGGAGAAATAATCGTTAAAAAAAATGGAATGACAAGCGAGGAATTATTAAATGTCGGCCTTGAGACGGGAGTAGAGGACATGGACGAGGAAGGCGATATGGCATTTTTCTACTTAGATCCCGCAATGCTTCAAAAAGCAAAAAACCATTTTGACGAAAAAGGAATTATAATCGATAACGCTGAAATAATTTTCAAACCGACAACTTACACGAGCGTAGACGAGCCAACCCAGTCCAAAATAATGGTTATTGTTGAAAAACTTGAAGAGCTAGATGATGTCCAGAAGGTATCCACTAATTTAGGGTAATTATTTATGAGTCAAAGCATATTTTTAGGAATAGATCCCGGTACCGGTAGAACAGGGTGGGGTGTAATAAAAAAAGATTTTTCGGACGGGAAAGTTCTAACTGAATATGTTGCTCATGGTTGTATAGTTACAGAGCAAAGCAATACCATGCCGGAAAGGCTTTTGGTCTTGAGTCAAAGTCTTTCTAAGATAATTCGGGACTTTAATCCGGAATGTCTTATTGTTGAACAGATTTTTTTCGGTCGAAATGTAAGCACTGCTATTTCTGTCGGGCAGGCAAGAGGTGTAATAATTTTATCCGCGGCACAAAATAAAATTCCCGTTTTTGAGTATACAAGCATTTCCGTAAAGCACGGTTTGTCGGGAAATGGAAGGCTTGAAAAAAAAGACATCCAGCAAATAGTAAGAAAACTCTTAAGTAAAGATAAACGAAAACTGTCTTTCAACACGAAAGATAAGGGCTTTGATGATTCTGCTGACGCGCTTGCTATTGCAATTCATCACGCCAGAAAGCTTCATGGTGTTTTTGAACCTAAACCAAAAATAGAAAAAAAGAAAAAAGTTGTTAAGAAAAAGAGCAGAGTGGTAAAAAAAAATAAAGCCAATAAATGAGCAATTTTCCTATACATCTTAACAAAAGGCAAAAACTTGTATTTATAGTAGTCTTTTTATCTGTCGGTCTCTTTGTTTCTGAATATTTCTCCGGATTTAATGTAATTCTCTTAACTCTTTTTCTTTCAATTCTTACTGACATTTTTCTTTATCTGGTATTGAAAAAAGACATTAAAGGAACATTTTATTACCCAATTTTTATTCTGCCTTTTTTCTACACGATTGCATTTAGCCTTTTTTATTCTCTTATACCTGCCAGGTTTTTAACAAGAGTAGGTCTAACAGGAATTTATGCTTTTGGGCTTTACTCCTTATTTTTAACAGAGAATATATTTGCCGTTTCAGGTATTAGGACGATAAATTTATTAAGAAGTGCAAGAATAGTTTCGTTTGTGTTAACGATTCTTGTCTTATTCTTTCTCCTCAATATAGGATTTTCTTTACGTCCTCCTTTTTACTTACTTCCTATTGCTGTTTTTGTTTTTTCATTTTTTCTTAACTTTCAATCTCTTTGGACGTATAGTCTTGATGTGTCCCAGATTAAAGAAACGCTTTTCTCTTCTCTGATAATATCTCTTTCAATGCTCGAGCTTTCTCTTATTCTTACCATTTGGCCGGTTGATGCTTCTATTTATTCGATTTTCCTGACAGGAGTCTTCTACACCTATTCTGGCTTGGGTCACGCATGGATTGAGCGCAGACTCTTTAAAGGAGTATTGTGGGAATACGTTTGGGTGGGCTTCTTATCGATTTTGATTTTATTATTCTTCTCCAAATGGGGAATTTGAAGCTATTTTTTAAACTCTCAGCCTCGAATTGTTGAAAAATAATTCTGACATAAATGAAAGTAGAGGAGTAGTATGCGCAGTTTTAGGGATGATATAGTTTGATATAGTGTTCTTACAAAACATCCTATAATATCCTATAATTATATTGTGGATAACTTTAAGTCTGCAAAATAACTTTTCACCGGCCTCATTTTAGCCTCAGGATTCTACTTCGGAGTAGAAGAGACTTTTCACGCTTCGACTCACTTTGTTTGCTATATGCGCTATACAAAGATCAGAAATATAGGTAGAAATACGAAAAAAATACGAACATCATCCCAGGGGCTTCCTCCCTCACGAGAGTAATACAATTTAATTAAAATTAAGGCTAAAAAATCAAATTTATACTGTTAAATCAATCTAAACTGCATCGTTTTACGATTCTCTATCGTAGTTTAGGAATGATTGCCAAGAGCTTTAAATTTAGGCTTCTCGGAGGAGTCCTTTCTTCCCCCCTGGGGAGTCCTTCGTTTTTGCTATAAGGATAAATCACGCGATTTTGTCTTTTCCTAAAAGGATAAAGCACTATTATCCTCTTTCGCAAGAGCAGTAGAATAGGGATATATCTTATGTCGCACAATAATACTTTTACGACATGGAAGCAGGACTTGAGAGTGAGCCTGGTTAGCCTTAAATACATAGAAAAACGCAAATATAATGTAAAAGTTTTCGCACCCTTTGTGTCGTTCACCAATTTACTTCTACTTTTTTAAGCATTTTAAGAAATATCAAGTACTACTCTACTATGGGATGTAAATTATATTTTTAGTATTAATTATTAAATTTTAAATAAAAAATTATTTTCAAAATAAAAGCTTAACTAAATAAAACTTAAAACATGCACTTTCGCGTATGGTTTTTGAAGATAAATAATGGGTAAAAAAAGCGGATTTTAGCCTCAATTTAGCCACAAAATGCGTCTAGGATGCGATTTTAGGGCAGTATTTTTTTAGAGACGTATGGTAAATCGTCCGAAAAGAATTAAAAATGTTGGGTAGGGTTTAATTGGTGGGAAAAGCAGTTTACGGAGTTATTAGATGGTAATCAATAACCATGAAGATTTTATCTATTAGGAATTTGTCATTTAGATGGAAAGCGATTGCAAACCCGTTGCTTGCGGTTCCAATTCCGTTATCTTTGAAATTTGCCGGATCTGCCTTTCTTAATTTTTCAGCAATCGGATTGGTATCTGAAAAATCCCAAGGAGGTTTTCCTTTAGTTGTATAAGATAGTTGGCTGGTTGCCTTGTCCGGAGTAAGCATGCCACAGCATTCTGAAGCATGTAGTGTCACAGAGACCTTTGGTGCCATATAGCCTTCAAGCGCTGAGTAATTTTTTGAGTTTATTGCGTCTTTGATGTTTTCTATAACTACACTTGGGTTAACGAATTGTTTGGCGGATGTAGGTTCAATTGGTTTTGTGGGAGTCGCTGTCACTTCCTTTTTCGGTTTAGTTGTCGGTGAAATAACTTTTGCGGTTTTAAGCGATGCTTGTTGAGTACCAAAATAGTAAGCTCCCCCAATAAGTCCGAAAACCGCAATCGTTACCGCAATGCCTAATAAAAACTTACTCATATAGTTTTTCCTATTGCAATATATTCCTAATTGATTTTGTTGTCAAGTTTTTGACAGCTTTCTGATTGACAAACTAATATTCATGTCGCAAAATGTATATAAGGCCTGTTTTATGTTTGCTCATTTTACGACATAACTAAAGGTTGTTTGATTTATGCGAGAAAAAGATTTAGGGAACCTCATACAGCAATTCCTCGAGTATTTGGAAATTGAGAAGAACTGTTCTAAGCTGACAATCCGAAATTATAAATTATACTTGGAGAGATTTTTATTCTGGCTCCGTGAAAACTTCCCAAATAAAGGCCTGGAAGACTTAAATGTTGACATCGTCAGAAAATACAGGGTTTATCTGGCAAATTACGCAGATGAAAAAGGTATGACTTTAAAGAGGGTAACCCAAAGTTACTACATAATCGCACTTCGCTCCTTCCTTCGATTCCTTATCAGAAATGATTATGACACTCTACCTCCTGAAAAAATAGATTTGCCAAAATCCGAAAGTAAATCTTTAAAATTTTTGGACAAACATCATTTGGAATCATTATTTGCAGTAATCGATATTACAAATGAACGAGGGATGCGGGATCGGGCAATTTTTGAACTACTCTTCTCTACAGGACTTCGTATTTCAGAATTGGTGAAATTGAATCGTGATCAAATAAATTTTGAAACACGGGAGTTTGGGGTAATTGGAAAAGGTGGGAGAGCCCGAGTCGTCTTTCTTTCTGACAGCGCTGCTCATTGGGTCGGAACATATTTGGAGACGAGAGAAGATCCGTTTAAGCCCGCATTTATTCGTTATTCAAAAGAGGTTCTGATAGAAAATAATGGAGAAAAGATGAGGTTGACGGCAAGAAGCGTTGAGAGGCTGCTTGATAAGTATGTTAAGGCGGCAAAATTGCCCGTTAAAGCCACACCGCATACGCTGCGTCACTCATTCGCTACAGATCTGTTGTCAAACGGTGCGGATTTAAGGTCTGTTCAGGAAATGTTGGGACATAAGAATATTTCAACTACTCAAATTTATACCCACGTTACGAATCCACAGCTCAAGGAAGTGCATAAGAAATTTCATCAAGGGAATAGGAGGTAGGAAATTTCTTTCTTTCGCTTCGCTTCAGATAAAAAGTTCCATCAAGGAAACAGGAGATGACCTTTTTTTCCTCTTTTTCTAATATTATTAACTAGTTCTTCAAAGAAAATTAACCGAAGTTTGAACAAATTGTTTTTGGCCTCATTATCCAATGGTTGAGATCCTGTATCAAGCAATATTCCCCCCATCGTCCTTTCCAAAAGCATGAGGCTTATTTTTCTTTTTGCATCGGGATCTTTTTTGACAACAGGAATTTTGTAAAAATAGTTCAACCACTTTTCAATATAGTTTTTAAACTCATTGTATGAAAAGTTTGAAATATTGATATTTTCAAGATCCCAGTGTAGTCCAAAAACAAGGTCATAGTATTCGGGTCTGAACGACCAATAAAGATTTGAAAGTAAAATAAATTGCTCTCCGTCATAAAAAATATCGGAAGCCGTCAAATGCCCATGGCAAAATATCATTTCCACATTTTTCAATTCTTCTTCCATAACCTGTTTAAACTGCTTAATAATTACTTGAAGTTTTTCGTTCGGAATTCTTTTTTCAAGAATTCCTTTTGTTTTTGCTATCTTTTCCCACATATCTACTCTTCTCAAAACAAAATTCGAAGTTGGAGCTTCTTCCGGTTTTGTAAAAGTTTTATTTAGGCAGTTTTCTCTGTATTCTTGGTAAAAATTGCAAAATAGGTTTATCTGGTCTTCATTTGCAAAAGGCATCTCGAAGATATGGGGAGCGTTGATAAATTCTATAATTAAATAACCAAACCTATCTTTTTTATTCCAATGTTTAAATTTATAGAGTTTAGGAAGTCTTACTTTCTTGCTCGTGTTTTGTTTGTCAAAGTTAACGATTATATCTACTTCATCGGTTTCTGGCTTTAGCCCTTGTAGTTTTAGAACGGCGTTTTTATTTTGGTATTTTCCTTTATAGATTATACTTCCAAGCTTATCTTCATCGTATATCATGCCGCGGAATAATTCTTTTTCTATCTCAAATCCTGTCTCTCTCAATACTTTATTTAATACGCTTCCTACTCTTTTAGAAAAATCATTTTTCTGGAAGTATTTTTCGACAATTTTATTCATTAATTAACGCAAATAATTTTCCCACAAAACTATTTTAATATAAAGAAGAAACTATTCAAGTAAATTGAGGGTTATCTGTTAGCTTTTATAGGAGCCTTTGTTGGAACCTTTTGAATAACTTGAGTTTGTGAAGACTGTTGTGTTATCTGATCAAAGGTATCATTAATTTTTGTTGAGAGAAATATATAGAAGAGGTAAACTACGACTCCTAAGACTACTAAAGCGATTAGGAAATCTTTATTTAAAAATTGAGTACTTTGCTTTTTGCGGGCAGCCATATATCTATTAATACAAATTTCAAAATGCTTGTCAAGGGGGTAATTTAAAAAATAAGGGGGCCTTTGTTTGAGGTTTCGTTTGGACTTACCCTGCCTAGCACTAAGCCTAAAAGAGCCATTCTGGTATACATCCCGTTTCTTACTTCCGATCCAAGATAAACTGACCTTGAATCCTGGT
>JAKAHW010000029.1 GCA_021825285.1 bacterium | reverse complement strand
AAGAGCCATATTGAAATACTATGTAGATTAAAACCAAAACTAACGCGGCAAGAATTACAAAAGTTTTAGTGTTAAAAAAAATTTTTTTACTAAAACCATTTTGTTTTTTTCTAAATTCAGGAACCACCTGAACCCTTTCTGTTTTATATTCTCTTTTAAAAAGCGGGGAAATTTTATTTGAGGAAAGACCTAAAAAAGTGGCATAATTTTTAACAAACCCCAGGGCATATGACTCAGAGGGAAGAGTATGGAATTTTCCTTCCTCAATGGCGATCAGAAACTCCTTCCTGATCTTAGTTGTTTTTTCTACCTCTTCCAAAGAAAAACCTTTCTTCTCTCTTTCTTCGCGAAGGATATCGCTCACTTTTCTCATTGTTTTTTATTGCAGCTGGCTAAGGTATTGGTCGGGGTCTTTAATGAGTACTTCCCGTGGTTTTGAACCGTCTCCTGGCCCAACCACTCCCATTTCTTCCAGTTGTTCCAAAATTCTTGCCGCCCTATTAAAACCAATCGACAATCTCCTTTGGAGAAGAGAAGACGACGCCCTATCATACTGACACACAATCCTAACCGCTTGGTCAAAAAGATCATCCCTACCTTCTCCTCCGCCATCGATATGTGTTCCCCCAAGACTTCCGCGCTTCAAATTTACCTGCTGTTCCAAAACTTCTGTAGTATATTGAACCGGAATTCCGCGGGACTTGATAAAGTTAACCAATCTTTTTACATCTTGGTCTGAAACAAATGTTCCTTGAATTCTTGTCGGTTTTGCTTGATCCGGCGGAACATAAAGCATATCTCCTCTACCCAAAAGCTTCTCTGCTCCAGGCATATCGATAATAACCTTACTGTCAATCATTGATGAAACGCTGAATGAAATTCTGCAAGGAATATTTGCCTTAATTAGTCCTGTTAAAACATCAACAGAAGGCCGTTGCGTAGCAAGCACTAAGTGTATTCCTGTGGCACGCGCCATTTGTGCAAGACGTGCAATTGAATCTTCCACCTCAACTGCTGCCAAAGCCATCAAATCCGCAAGTTCATCAATAAATATAACTATATAAGGAAGCGCTTGAAAACCTGAAAGCTCATTGAAAGCATCAATATTTCTGACGCCACTTTCTGCAAATTTTACATATCTTGCATCCATTTCTTTCATAGCCCATTTCAAAGCAGATACTGCTTTGTCGGTTTCAACAACCACAGGAGTCAACAAATGCGGAATGGCATTATATCCTGTAAGTTCTACTCTTTTCGGATCAATCATTATCATCTTAACTTCTGAAGGACTGGCTCTGTATAAAAGCGAAGCAATAAAGGAATTTACAATAACCGATTTTCCTGACCCTGTAGTTCCTGCAATTAAAACATGTGGCATTCTTGCAAGATCTGCAACAATCGTATTTCCCGAAACATCAAGTCCCAAAGGAACGGCAAGCTTGGACTTTGCTTTCAGCATATTCTGGGACTCAAGCATGGTCTTAAGAGAAACTATCTCAAGTGAACGGTTAGGAATTTCTATCCCTACTAAATTTCTGCCAGGAATTGGAGCCTCGATTCTTATTTGACCTGTGGGAGCTTCCGTTGCAAGAGCCAAGTCATTCGCCAAAGCCGTAATTTTGGAAAGCTTTGTGCCTAACGCAATTTCAAGCGCATACTGGGTAACAGATGGACCAATATTAATTTCAGAAACACTTGCTTTAATACCAAAACTTTTAAGCGTTTCTTCAATTTTTCCTGCGATTTTTTTAACATCCCCCGTATCTCTTTTTCCGGGATGAACAGACAAGAGAGATAAAGGAGGATATTCCCAAACCCCAATTTCCAAAGGCTTATTTAATATTAATTGCTCCGACATTTCCCCCTTTTTACCTAAATCCTTTGAAGGAATTTTGGCTTGTTCTTCTTTTATAGGTTCTTTATTGAGTCCTTTGATAGTTATTTGTTTCATATCCGAAATTCCCTCCTTTCTGGTTTTAAGGAGAGGAAGAACTTTTTTAACAGCCAAACCTAAGCCTCCAAAAATACCTTTAATAATTGTAAAAATTTGTTGAAACGACAGATTGAGAAAAATAACCAAACCTATTAATCCGCCTGCCAAGTAAAAAATAACGTTTAAAAACCCGCCAAATAAATTATTAGTTATTAAGAATATTTTTTCGCCGAGAAAACCTGATTGGAAAAGTCCAAGTAAAGAAACCGTGATAACTAAAAATCCCAAAGTTACGTTGAAACGGGCAAAATTTGCTTTTATTTTTGAAAAAAGAAATCCCATCAAAACCATATTCACAGGAACTAAAAATGCAAAAATTCCAAAATATGAGGTTAGATAAAGGTTGACGGTTGATAAAATTTCTCCGTTTTTGGTGTAGGAAAAAGCAAAAACTATTCCGAGTAATATTAATGAGATTGCAGAAAGAGTATAAATAGTATCCTTTTTAAGCTTGAGCTTAAAAGAACTTCTTTTTTTATAATGACGCTTTCTCCTTGCCATACGAAAAATTATACACCATTTGAGTGTTATATGTGAAAAATTAAACTTCGAGGACTACGGCTATAATAAGGGGTTCTCGTTTTTCCCGGAATAGTAATTCTTCACACTTTTGCTCGATAATTTTTCTGTAATAAACAAAATTTGTTACTTTCTCTCGTTGACCTTCAAAAGATCTGTTCAGGGAAACCGCTAATTTTGAGACAAAATCCTCTTTATTTTGGATAACAAAACCTCGGGAAATAATGTCAGGTTTTGAAGCAAGTTGACCGGTTGCAGTCTCTATTTCACAAATAACAATCAAAAGTCCTTCCTGGGAAACCTTTTGCCTATCATGAATTATGAAATTTTCAACAGCCTCTCCCGTTAGCTGATCTATGTAAATATTTTTTGAACTAACGGTTTTTCCAATTCTAAATCCGCTCTCTGTAAAAATTATCTCACGGTTATCATCAGCAAAAATTACTTTGTCATCCGTATAGCCCATAGATTTTGCCAAATCCTTGTATGCCACCATTTGCCGATAAGTTCCGCCTATTGGAAGAACAAACTTCGGGTTAGTTAAGGAAACCATAAGTTTTAAATCATTTTGTGATCCATGGCCTGAAACATGGAATTCGTCAGTTATATCTGAATAGACAACCTTTGCTTCTCTTTTTGAGAGCGTATCTATAAGACCGTTTATATTAACTTCATTTCCGGGAATTGGGTCTGCTGAAAAAATAATAGTGTCGCCTTTTGAAATTCTTATATCTTTGTCTTGATTACTTGCAATTCTGACAAGTCCCGATTCAACTTGAGCCTGGCTTCCGGCAATTAAAATCATAACGCTTGAAGGAGGAAGTCTTTTAACATCTTGTGGAGCAATTTCCATTTTTGGTGGAAAATTCATATATCCAAGCTTTCTTCCTATGTCTCTTGATTTCAAAAAAGACCTACCAATAAAACAAATTTTCCTTCCATTTTTTTGGGCAACCTCAATTGCCTGATTCATGCGGGATATATTGGAAGAATAAGTAGTAACAAAAATTTTCCCTTTTGATTTCCTAAATTCATCATCAAAACTATCAACTATCGCAAGTTCCGACTTTGAATGCCCCGGTCTTTCTGACCCCAAACAATCAGACATAAGACAAAGAATTCCTTCCTGCCCCCATTTTGCAATTTTGTTTAACTCCGACGGTCTTCCATCAACAGGCGTTAAATCAAACTTAAAATCGCTCCCATGATAAAAATTTCCAACCGGAGTTTTTATTAAAAGATTCGCAGCATCAATTATAGAATGCGTTACTCTTGCAAAAGAAACGGTAAATGAACCAAGCCTTAAGGTGTCGTTGAATTTTACAGTTTGGACTCTATTTTTTTCTCCAAAATCTTTCAATTTTTCATTGGCAAGCGCAGCAGTCAGAGTTGATGCATAAATAGGAAAATTTGGTAAATATGGAAGGACAAATGGAAGAGCACCGATATGGTCCTCATGTCCATGGGACAAAATCATTCCAACTATTTTTTTTGTCGTATTTTTTAAATAAGAAATGTCAGGAATTACCAGATCTACCCCCGGCATTGTTTCGTCCGCAAAACCTATACCGCAGTCAACCAATAAAATCTCGTTACCAAATTCGTAAACATACATGTTCTTGGTAACATCCCCAACGCCTCCGATTGATATAAATCAAACACCATCCATAATCTAATTATAAACTAATAAAGACTTTTACCAGGCAGGAATATATTCTTTGACATTTTGAGTTGTTAGTAAAAATTGTTGCCCTTGGGGAATTTTGCCTTGAAGCATATTGAAAACTACTTTTCTGACAATTCCTTGTATGATCCGCTGCAAACCTCTGATTCCCGGATCATACCCAATCGGGCGAATTATAAATTCTTCCCAAACAGCATCCTGAATACTAAAATCTTTTTCTGTCATTCCGCTTTCTTTAAGTGCCATTGGTAACACAAAATTCTTTCCTATAAAAGTTTTTTCCTCATCATTGTATGAAGGCATTTGAACTATTTCCAAACGGTCAATTACGGCAGTTGAAATATCTTTGGTGTTATTTGACGTTGTAATAAATAATACATTTGATAAATCAATTGGATAATCAATAAAGTGATCTGTAAATGCCTTGTTTTGCTCCGGATCCAGAAGCTCTACCAAAACCCCCATAATATCTGCGCGTTGATCTTCTGAAACCCTATCAATTTCGTCAAATAAAAGCACCGGATTATTGACTCCTGATCTTTTTAGGGCTTTTATAACCATTCCCGGTTCCGCATCTGGAAAAAGACGGGATTTTCCTCTAAGCTGAGATGCCGAACCCATACCTCCAAAAGGGATCCTTTCTATTTTTCGTCCCAATGTCTCGGCTATTGAATAAGCCACAGTTGTTTTACCTACTCCGGCAAGTCCTACCAGTGAAATGATCGGTGCACGGGCAAAAGATTCACTTCCTGTTATGCCTCTTGTTTCTTTTAAAATCATTACTGATAAATATTCCAAAATCTTTTCCTTAACATCATTTAATCCGTAATGGTTTTTATTCAAAACCTCTACCGCATGTTTTAAATCCAAAATATCTTTTGTGCTCTTTTCCCAAGGAATATTTGTAACCCAATCAATATATCTTGAAGTAGAATCCAGCTCTATAAAAAAAGAGGAATCATTACCTATAAGCCTCAGCCTATCCACCATAGCAACAACTTTATCTTTTAACTCTTGTGGCAAAGTTGCACTTTTGATTTTTTCATCAAGTTTTTGAATCTGAGAAGTTGTTGGTTTTGCACCCGAAGAATCTTCTTTTTCAGGGCTTAAACTTTGAACCGGACCTGTAGTTTCAAGTTTTGCTTCTTCCGGTTTTTGATTTTCCGAAACATCACTTGGAGACATTTGGGCAGTATCATCCATGCAATTAGTATACCATTATTTCATTTTTTGCTACACTGGAAGCGATGGAATATTTGTCGGCAAACATAATAGGACTTATTCCTTGGATTGTTATTTTTAAAATTAGGAAAGACTTGAGAAAACAGATGCTTTTAATGAGCTTTATTGCTCTTCCCATTGCTTTTTTTGATCTTATATATGTTCCCACATACTGGAAACCCATCACCCTATTTAATATCCCTGTGGGCATTGAAGGCTTTCTGTTCAGCTTTGAAGCCGGTGGAATCTCTGCCGGAATAGGAGCACTTTTAGCAAGAGAGAGAATGGAGAAAATTAAAGAAAAGGACAGAAATAAATTAAGATTTCTTTTGCTGCTAATTCCTCTTATTGTAGTTTTTATTATAAATACGTTTCTCCCAGTAAATGTTTCATTAGGGATGCATACGGGACTTTTTGTCGGTATATTATCAATTTTTCTTGTCAGAAAAGATTTAGGGAAAAACCTTATTTTGTCGGGTCTTGGCTTTTTGGTTATTTATTTTTTATCGCTTTTTATATGGGCAAATATTTTTCCTCAAACAGTAAGGTGGTTTACTTTTCAGAATCTACCGAAGATTTTTATTATCAACGTACCGTTTTACGAACTTACATTCGGATTACTATTCGGTGCTTATTGGGGGAATTTATACCCTATGCTTTTTAGGTATAAATATAAAAATTAAAGCTCAACTTATCTTCGTGGGCCGCGGGGTCTTTGATTATCAAAAGGAGCGCTTCCACCACTTCTATTATCACGTCTTGGTCCACCAAATCCTCTTCCGCCTCCGCCAAAACTTCTGCCCTGAGAGCCTTCGAATCCTCTTCCGCCTTGGGATCTTCCTCTCGGTCCGCCGAATTCGCGCCTAGAAGATCTTTCTTCTCTTGGTCCGCCGAAAGATTCTGTTCTTGGACCTCTATCTTGTCCGCCTTCGCTTTGTTGTTGTTTTTCTTTCTCTTCTGCGTCGGCACCAAAAAGCATTGAAAGATTTATTCTTCCCTGATCATCAACCTCACGTACACGGACTTTTACGGGCTGCCCAAGCTTGACTATGTCGCTTGGATCTTTTACAAATCCTGGAGCCATTTCAGAAACATGAACTAATCCTTCTTTTCCGGGGACTATTTCTACAAAAGCTCCAAAAGTGACAATTCTTTTTACAGTTCCGTCAAAAACTTCTCCTTTTTGAAGCTCGCGAGTAATCAAATCTACCCAATTTGCTGCTTTTTCAACTGCTTCTTCATCAATAGATGCAATAGAGACAGTTCCATCTTCTGCAACATCAACTGTTGCTCCGGTTGTAGCGCTAATATTTCTAATTGTTTTTCCACCTGATCCAATGACTTCTCCGATTTTCTCCGGATTAATTTGGACAGTTTTGATTTTTGGAGCATATTTTGAAACGTCTTTTCTTGATTCGGGAAGAACGGTTAGCATTTTTTCCAAAACTTCAAGTCTTGCATTTTTTGCGCGTGTCAAAGTTTCATCAACTATCGCATCTGTTAGTCCTGGAATTTTAACATCTAACTGAATCGCGGTAATTCCGTTCTCTGTGCCTGCTACTTTGAAATCCATATCCCCTGAAAAATCTTCGAGTCCGATTATATCTGTCAAAACTACGTATTTATCTTCTTTTTCAAGGTCTGTCATAAGACCTATTGCAATTCCTGCAACAGGCTTTAGAAGTGGAACTCCGGCATCCATAAGTGAAAGCGTTGACCCACATACAGCAGCTTGAGACGTAGAACCATTTGACGACATAATTTCTGAGACTACGCGAATTGCATATGGAAATTGTGAAGCAGGAGGAATGACAGCTTCAAGAGCTCTTTCTGCCAGAGCTCCATGTCCAATTTCTCGTCTGTTAGGTGATCCAATTCTTCCTGTTTCCCCAACCGAATATGGCGGGAAAGAGTAGTGATGCATATATCTTTTAGTCTCCTCGCCCTCCGGTCCTTCAATTAACTGCTCCATCGAAACAGGTCCAAGTGTCGCAACTGTTAATGATTGAGTTTGGCCTCTTGTGAAAATTGCAGAACCATGAGTTCTTGGTAAAACTCCAACCTGTGACGTTACGGGTCTGATTTCATCAATTTTTCTTCCATCCGGTCTTTTTTGATCTTTTAAAATTCTTTGGCGTATTATTTTCTTAAAGACATAATCCGCTGCATTAAAAATAAGTTTTTTATCAATCTGGTTATCTTCTTTTTTTTGCTCTAATTCATAAATTTGGTCAACTATTTCGTCTAAATGCCCTATCTCTTTTTCTACTCCGGATTCTATAATTTTTTCTAGTTGGTCTTTGTAAGATTTTTCAACTAAAAGTTTTACTTCTTCCAGCTTTTCATTCTTTTTAACTTCTTCTTTCTTTTCTCCAACCTCTTTTACCCACTCTTCGATTCCTGCAATTACTTTTTCATTCCATTCTTTTGCAAGCTTTATCCCCTCGGCGACTTTTTCTTCAGGAACCTGTTTTGCTCCTGCTTCTATCATTATTGCCTTATTGTTTCTGGACGACACAATCAAGTCGAGTTCAAGAAAATCATCTTCACTTGAATTTGGGCTAACTACAAGCTCTTCTTCTCCGTTTTGTTTCAACAGTCCTACACGGGCTGTCGAAATTGGACCGTTCCATGGAATTTTTGAGATAGCAAGTGCCGCAGAGGTTGTAATAGCAGCCAAAATATCAGGAGCATTTTCACCATCAACCGATAAAACAGTGATTATTACCTGAACATCTTTTTTTAATTCTTTTGGAAAAAGGGGTCTTATTGAGCGATCGATAAGTCGTGCGGTAAGAACTGCTTCATCAGATGGCCTTCCTTCACGCTTTACCCAACGGCTTCCTTTTATTCTTCCGCCTGCATAAAGTCGTTCAACGTATTCAACGCTTAAAGGAAAATAATCAAGAAGAGTGTCGTTTCTTCCCATAACAACGGTTGTAATGACCATTGTGTCCCCCATTCTCCCCATTACAGCAGATGTTGCTTGTCCAGCGAGAACTCCAGTTTCCAGGGTTATTTTGTCACCATTAATTTCAATTACCTTTGAGGATTGTTTAATCATTATTTTTTCGTTCTTTATATTATATAGTTTTTTAAGTTCACAAGAGGCCTTAGTTTTGAAAGTTGAAGTTTTTAGGCAAGTCCCACTTTCTTTCCGACAGTTTCTCCTCGTGTTTTATCCATTTTAAATAAAAAGTTAAAAAGTCTTCGTCTTTTAGAAATCATGTTTAAAAGTCCACGTCTTGAATGTGAATCTTTTTGATGAATCTTAAGATGGTCTGTTAATTTTTGAATCTTATGAGTAAGCAAAGCAATCTGAACTTCAGGGCTTCCCGTATCCCCTTGCACGGTTGCGTGTTCACCGATTATTTTTTTCTTTTCGTCGCTTGTTAAAGGCATAAGAATTGTATTTTATCAAAATGAACCTGAAATTACAATATTTAAAGAGAGCCGACTCTGTTGATTACTCTTGGTTTCCTTTTTTGGAGCCTTTGAAGACCTTTGGCATGAACCAATCGCTTGGAACATCTGAGCTCACTTCTCTCTCAACTTCTTCAATTGAAGGAGCATCTTCATTAGCACTCACAAGGCTTGAAGCATCAAAATCCTTCAATCTTTCATTGTTCAAACTAAAAGATGGGGGGGGTGATTTTCTTTGCTCCTGTCTAAGCTTGTCTAATATTTGTTCTTCACGGACGGAGTCATTTTGAGAAAAAGAGGGTTTTCTTTCTTCCCTGCTTTTCCTTCTTGCTCCATTTTGCATTAAAAATCCGGCTGCCTCAAAAGCATAAGCGCTGGTTGTTGGGAGGGAAAAATTGCGTGTCGCATAAGTTATCCCATCTAAAAGATTTTGTGAAACATCAATGTCAGACCTTAAACCAAGATCCATAATTACTTGACAAACAATTTCAGAAACAGAAGAAAATGACGGATCTACCAAGCTCACTTCTCCCTCAACTGAAGAAAGAGGATTTGTATCAATTACTACTGTTTTTACACCTGAATCAGCAAAGCCTTTAAGCTCTTCGTTGTTTTGAACACCTATCGTAAAAATAAGAGATGGAGAGCTTCCTTTTCTTAGATACTCGATTTCATTTTCGCTAAAGGAAATTCCGTTTTCTTCTGCAAAAAGGTTAACTTTTAATTTATCTTCCTCGATATTATATGAAACTTTTTCAATTTCTCCTTCGCGATATGGAACTGAAATTGTTAATATTTTCGTTTTTCCTTCGAAATTCTTTTTAATCTTATTA
>JAKAHW010000028.1 GCA_021825285.1 bacterium | reverse complement strand
CTTCAGGTGAATATAGAACTTCAGGGCTTGGGCTTCTTGTTAAAGATGCAGAATTAGTCGTAATTGACGAATTTCTTCCTGACGTAAAAGAATGGCAGTGGCCCGATGCAATGCTTGAATATACCAAGAGAGTGAAGAGAAAAGGAGCTTAATTCTCAATAGGTAAAGCTTGACGGAATTGTCTTATCCTTTGATTTTGCTGCCACCTTTTATAAATCTCTGCTACGTCAACAAACCCCATAAGAAAACTGTCCAATCCCTCAGGTCCCAAAAGTCCTTGGCTTTTTGCGTAATATTCGTCTTTTGCATGCTTGGGAGTCGACTTTAGTTGTGTTTGTGATCTTTCAACAAAGGAGCGCAATAATTGCGTAAAATTATAATCTCTTACCCCTCTTTGGAACAAAATGATAAAAGCTTGGGGATTATCTTTATCTTCAGTTTGAACCTGCATTTTTTCTTTCAAAAATCTTATTTGATATTGATTATTGCCAGCGTCAATTAAGTCACCAAAATAAGCTTCAACGTCCTGCTGCTCCAGGACAGGAAACTTTCCTTCAGCCATTAGTCTTAAATGTTTTAATCCGTAGTAAGCCCCACTTTCATAAGCGCTAATTTTAAAAGTATCTTGAGTTGTAAGTTGTCTTAACAAGGCCATGTCTTCAAGGAACGAAGAAAGAACTTCTTGTTCGGCAAAAACAGCTTCCCTTCTTTTTGCTTCTAAATCTTGGGCCTCGGGAAGAGATCCTAAAAATGAAAGGTCAAGCGGTTGAATTTTTCCTTGGTAATTCTCGTCAGTATTATCACCTGAAAGGCGAGCATCTATAAGTCCATACATATCAATTATCCCTTCCTCAAAAGCATCCCAATTTTTCCCGAAACCTGCTTTTAAAGGAGCCATATGTTTAAGACCAAAATTAAACTCCCTCCGCTTAAACTCGTTTACTTTTTGGTTCCTAATATTCGGATAATTTCTTAAAGCCTGAACAAATCCCGGCAAGCGGATATTTCCAATAACTGCTTTTTGGGCTGCCATAGGTAAATTAACAGGATCGTCTCTGTCGACAATTGCTTTAAAAGCTGCTAGCTCCTCACTTCCAGTTTTTCCAAAAAGACTATAAAAATATTCCGCAAGAGCAGCGTCTCCGATTTTTGGAACGTCTATTCCCATTGGCTTTGTTTCCTCTTTCAAAACATTATATAAAAATGAAACTCCCAGAAAATAATAATTATCATCCCAACTTTCGTTTTGGCTTTTATGCAGCTCGCCCCTCAAGAAAGACAGGTCACTTAAAAATATTTTAGTCTTAATATCTTGATGCCCGATGTTTTGAAATTCTACATAGCTTAAATAAAAATCAGGATGCCTGCCATCGCTATTGACTATTCTTCCCATGAAATGGTCGAAAGATCTTTTAGCGGCAAAATCATCCAGAGGGAAAAGAGGAGAGGGAGATCTTTTTTCAAGCATTGAGCCTGGAAGAAGGCCTCTTTGATCTGGGGCTTGAGGAATACCTTCTGCTTTCCAAAGCTGAAATCTTTTAAGCTTTTCTGAGTCCATTGAAAAGCATTATAATACTGCTTTTTTCTTAAATCAATTCAAAAAACTGCCAAAGAAAGCAGGGAGAACGCGGTTCCAAGCAAAGTGCCTCCGATTACGTCTGATGTCCAGTGTTCGCCAAGGCTAATTCGGGAAACCATCATTATGATAAGAAACAAGAACAAAAGGCCAATTAAGCCCCTTTTTTTAATTTGAGAAAATCTTTTGCTTTTAACAATCAGGAATATTATTATCGTTGCCAGAAATGCGCTTCTCATCGCATGTCCGGAGGGATAAGAGCCGCCGGGCTGAACATATGAGCTTGGAAAAATAAGGTCCAGGCTATATCTATGGAACATAAATGGAGTTCCGGGATGGTCAAGGAATGCTTTTCCGACAATTTCAACAACATGCATCAACCCGAAAAAAAATAACGGGATGAAGGCCCTAAGTTTTCTTGTAAGTATGACAACAAAAATAAGGATGGCAACGGTCGCCTCAAAACTCCCGATAAGACTGAAGATTGATAAGAGAGGATCCCATCGGGTAGCAATTTTGTCTTGAACCCTGACCGTCATATCAAAGTCAAAACGGCTAAGCCTTCCCCCTTTTACCATAAAAGAAAAAATATAAAAAAGGGTAAGCAGGACCAGGAAAAAGAGGACGAACTGAAGCCTTTGCTTGTAGTTGTTTTTAAGGTTCTTTTTTAAAGCTTCCCAAACCATCTATTTATATTATCAAAGTTGCTTAAACCACTGCAACTTTTGTTTTCTTCTTTGAAAGATAAGTTAGAATAAAATCAAAGTTGCTTAAATTACTGCAACTTTTGTTTTATGTTTGGAAAGAAAAGTTTGGACGAATGCAGTGCGGTGAAGGTCTGATGCTCCGAAGTTTTGAATTGCAAGCCTATGTTCACTGGTTCCGTAGCCCTTGTTAACGCAGAATTTATAAACAGGGTAGAGGAGAGAAATTTTTTTCATCATCTTGTCCCTTTTTACTTTTGCGATGATACTTGCTGCGGCAATCGAGATAGAGATTTGGTCGCCTCGAATAATCCCTTTTTGGTTTTTAAGACCAATTCCATTTATATGTTTTATGTAAAATGCGTCAATTAAAAGGAATTTTTTCCCAAAACTGTTCTTTTCACACATGTTTTTCACGGCCTTCCTGATTGCCATATGGGTGGCTTTGCCGATGCCAACTTTGTTTATTTTGGTCACATTAATAACACCGTATTCATAAGCAATACATTCACTTCGTATAACTTTTGCCAACATTTCTCTTTGAAGCTTTGTCAATTTTTTGGAGTCATTTATCCCAAGATTTTCGAGCCTTTGGATATAGGTTTTATCAAGGTTTGGTTTAAAAGCAACTGCCCCGACAACAAGGGGACCTGCAAATGCGCCGCGTCCGACTTCATCAATTCCTATTACCGTAAATCCTTTTTCCCAAAGTGGCACTTCATGTTTAAGATTTGGAAGGTTCACAAAAATAATATACCACAAAAATTTATTCTTTTTGTACTTTTGAGCAAGTTTATTTCTTGTACTTTTGGATCGCCAAAAGTACCAAAAGCTCCTGCCATGTGGTCCTCGTGCTTTCAAATTTTCGTTTGCTCACTGAAAGAGCCGGACTCTCCCGCTTAGCGGGATCGCCTTACCACTTTCCGAGCGTTCGCTCACTTAATTTTCATGCACTGCGGTCCAAATGGCCAATAAATTAAGTAGAAATTTAGGAAATTTTGACTTTTGCCTTTTGAATTTTTAATTTAGTTGAGGTGTTTTTTAATTCTTTTTACCAATTCATTTAAATCAAATGGTTTTGGAATGAAGTCATCCGCGCCCGCATCTTTTACGCTTTTGTCAGCTTTTGGGTGCGCTGACATCATGATAACGGGAATGTTTTTTGTTAAATCTTCGGATTTAAGTTTCTTTACAACTTCCCGTCCGTCGATTCCTGAAAGAAGAAGATCAAGAAGAATTAAGTCCGGCAAATTCCCATCGTTCATTTCATATATGTATTCTCCGTTGTCAACGGTTTGAACATCATAACCTTCTTCAATTAAGATAAGTTCTAGCGCTTCCGAGATTCCCGGATCATCGTCTATTACTAAAATTTTACGCATACAATTCTCCTCTTTCAGCTTGTTTTCTGTCTGCTATAGGTAGAGTAAAGAAAAAAGTAGAGCCTTTTCCCTTAACGCTTTCAACGCCTATTGTTCCATTATGGCGTTTTACAATTTCTGAGGCGATATAAAGTCCAATTCCCAGGCCCGGATATGTCCTTTCGCGATTTCCGTCCTCCCTGTAAAACCTGTCGAATATTTTCTGTTGATTTTTCTTTGAAATTCCTATGCCAAAGTCTTGTACCGAAACGGTTACTTTTCCGTCTATTTTACTTGCTTTTACATAGATTTTTTTGGAGTGAGGAGAGTACTTAATTGCATTTGTAAGAAGGTTAATAAGAACCTGAGCAACCCGTTGTTTGTCGGCGTAGATTTTCTGCTTTGTTTCTCCTTCAACTTGAATTTGATTTTTTTCAGATTGAAGAGCTTCTACAGTTTCGGAAATTAAATCGTCAAGGATAAAATATTCTTGATAAAACTGAAGTTTTCCCGCCTCAATCCGTGAAATATCAAGTAAATCGTTGATAAGGTCGGTCATGTTGTTTATCTGCCCATCAATTTTTAAAAGATATTTTAGGTAATCCTCTTCTTTTTCAATTCTTGCCTTTTTGGCTAAATGTTGAATAAAAAGCTTGACGCTTGTGACGGGAGTTTTGAGCTCGTGACTTGCGATGCTAATAAATTCATCTTTCTTTTTTTCAAATTCCATTTGTTGAGTTGTATCTGTGGATACACCTCTTATTGCTATCGGTTTTTGATCTTTATCGCAAACTACAGCAACCTGTGTTTCCACCCAGATAACCCCTTTATTTTTAGTTATCATTCTGAACTGAAAAGTGCCCTTCTCCCTTTTCTTAATAAGCGAAATAAAATCTTCTTTTGCTTTTTGTCTGTCATCCGTGTGAATAACATCAAATAAAAAGTTCTCTTTTGCCCAAGATTCGGTCGCGTAGCCAAGCATGGTTTCTGCATATTTACTAATAAACGTAATTCTTTTTACTCCTTCGTCTTGGTTTGCTTCAGCTTCCCAAACAATTCCGGGAATGTTTCCGATGATATTTTTTATTTTTTTTCTTCCCTCCTGAATTTCCTCGATAAGTTTCACATTTTTTTCTTCGTTTTCTTTCCTGTCCGTAATGTCAATTGCTGCTCCCATATATCCTTTGAGGGTTTTCCCTTCAAAATAAGGTGCACCTGAAGTAAGCACCCACCTGTATTTTCCGTTTTTCTTTTTCATCCTAAATTCAATAGCAAACTCCTTTCTTTTTTCAAATGAAGCTTGGTAAACGTAATTTACTCTTTCCTGATCCTGGGGGTGAACGTCTTCTATTGGGTTTTGTTTAAGTAGTTTCTCAAGTGTTTTTCCTGTGAACTTGAGCCATGATTTATTAAAATATACGGGTTCGCTTTTTTCATTTAACATCCAAAAAAGGTTGGGAGCATGGTCTGCCATTGCTTGAAACTTCTTCTCTTTTTCCTCAAGAGCTAATTGGTTATTAAAGCGTTCCGTATTGTCATGAATTACTATTACAACGCCATGTACTTGCCTATTCTTTTCTGCCAGCATAGAAATATTTAGGTCAATTGGTATCTGTTCATTTGTTTTAGAATACAAAATAACGCCTTCGCGATTTATGCTTAATCTTTTTGTTTTTAATTTTTCATCAAATTTTAAAAGGATTTTTTCATTACGTCTGTTGTAAATTTTTAAAACTTTTCCTAATTTTGTTCCCGTTGCTTCTTCTTTTTTCCATCCCGTTAGCTTTTCTGCTATATGATTCATGAAAACTATTTTTCCCTGACAATCAGACCTTATCACGCCCTCTCCGATATTTGATAATGTAGCCGCCAGTTCTTGTGTTTTTCTATTGGATAAATCTTTTGCGTGTTCTCTTGCTCTGAAGATAAGGCTAAGTAAAAGCCCCTCACTTATAAAAATGAATTGATATGTGTGAAAATACTTAAAGTCGAAGCCGGAGCTTGTAACTAAAAAATCAATAGCGATACCTAAAAAAACGGTTGAAAAGATACCCGGGCCCAGTCCTCCGATAACCGCGGACAAAGCGACAGCTGCAAAAGGAATAAGAAAAGGAGCGCGTCCCATATCAGGGAAGAGAGGCTTGATGAGTAAAGCTGCAAAGCTCACTAAAAGGGCAAAACCATACCTAAATACCAATTTTCTTGGAAGGTTAGCCTCACGGTTGTTCCACCTTTCATTTAAATTTTCAAGTAACTTATCCATTCAACCAAATTTTAATTATATCCCCATTATCGGGGAGTAAATAAAAGAATTCTGTAAGAAAAAGTGTAAAAAATTGTATGAGCAAAACCTTCTTACTCGCCTCTTACTTTTTTATGTCTCCGTTTTTATTGCTAAAAACTATAGTTTGAGTATGAAAATAGGAATGTTGGCTCCAATTGGGGAGCGTGTTCCGCCAAAAAAATATGGGGGGACAGAAAGAATGATTCATGCACTAACAGAGGAATTGGTGAAAAGGGGACACGACGTTACCCTTTTTGCTACGAGCGATAGTTTGATATCTGCTAAATTAGTGTCTGTTTTTCCCAGGGGGCTCCGGGAAGCAAATATCAAAGATCCTTACGGAGCAAACTATTGGACAATGCTAAATATTGGAAATGTTTATAAACGACAACATGAATTTGATATTATTCATGATCACAATGTAAACTTTAGTCTTCCCACGGCTATTTTGGCAGAAACACCGGTTGTTATGACTCTTCACGGAGCAGTGAATATCAACAACAGAAGGTATTTGGAAGGGTTGAATAATAACAAAAACCCTTTTTTTGTAAGCATATCGCACGCCCAAACAACTCCATTGCCAAATTTGAATTATGCGGGAAACGTACACCATGGGCTTGATATTCAAGGTTATCCATTTTCATCCGAAAGCGATGACTATCTTTTATTTGTAGGTAGAATTTCACCAGAAAAAGGCGTGGATCAAGCAATCGAAGCAGCAGAATTCTTAAATAAGAGATTGATTATTGCGGCAAAAGTTGATCCGTCTGATTATTTTTATTTTAAAAAACAGATAGAGCCGCGTCTTTCAGACCAGATAAGATGGGTTGGGGAAGTGGATCAGGAGGAAAGAAACCGCCTTATGAGTAGGGCTTATGCCTTTTTGCACCCTGTCTCCTGGCGGGAGCCTTTCGGGCTGACTTTGATAGAGGCAATGGCTTGCGGATGTCCGGTAATTGGTTTCAGGAGGGGTTCGATTCCTGAAATCGTAAAGCATGGAAAAACAGGTTTTGTAGTCGAGGATACAGGGGAAATGATTGAATATATTCCTAAAGTAGGATCAATAAAGCGGGATGTCTGCCGTAAATATGCCTTAAATTATTTTAACGCCCAAAGAATGACAGATGAGTACGAAGAAATTTACGAAAAGGTTATTGAGAAGTTTCAAATGGCAAAAAATCAATCCGAACTATTCGATCAAAAAAGACCGCTACGAGTTCAAAAAGGATTTAGTTCGTGAAGTTTTGGGTGGCGAGCAGTCCGTATCTACTGTTTGTCGAAACGCCAACTCCAAGTGTATGAAAGGAAGGATTTAGAATGTTTGCCCGGTGTCCGGGAGAATTCATCCAATTCGTAACAATAATATCTGCGTTTGCTCCTCCGGCAATATTTTCTCCTGCAGTTGAGAAAGAAATACCGGCCGACCTCATTCTTGCAAATGGATCTTTTCCGTCAGGATTTGTATGGGCAAAAAAATTCCTCGCATCCATGTCTTGGCTGTGGGCGCGGGCAACACTTGCTAACCTTTCGCTCCACGCAAACGCCGGCAAGCCATTTTTTGTCCTTTGCTCGTTTGTAAGACGAAATATATCCTGTTCAATTTGACTTATGTCAGTGTTTTGAGGCTGAGGATTGGGTTGTGGTTGGGGGTTTTGTTGGGGCGGGTTTTGAGGGTTGGGGTTTTGTTCAACCACAGGGGTCGCGGTAGGAATAGTGTTTGGAGTGTTGGGATTCGGGTTTTGTCCGCGAGAGTCCCCGGAAGGAATTCCCCATTTTTTGATAATAACAGTAGGCGAAGGTTCAAATTCATTGCCGCGGGTTCCATTCGGAGGCGGAATAGTGGGAAGCGGACCGGCTGTAGGCATGGCAGGAATGGTAAAGTATGGGTCAAAGGCAGTTTTTACTGTCATAACACCTCTTCTTAAGACTCCATAAACAATTGCGCGTCGTATTCCTTCAAGCGAAATATTAATGTTTGGCGTGCTTGGAATATCAAGTTTTACGGCGACCCCTTCAAATATCTTTGAGCCATAAATTTTATAAGCAATACCTTTTACAACATTTGATTTTTCAAGTTCACGTTGCAAGAAAACACTATTTGTACTTGCCGAAACAAGACTTGTAAAAAGAAAGAAAGTAATAAAGAGGGAGGCGACAAGAGCAGGAACCAGGTTTAAAAATTTATTAAGCCCATGTACAAAGATAAATCTGTCAACTTTTTTTGCGGATTTAAAAAAAGGTCTTTTAAAGTTTAAAAACCTCCAGAAGCAAACAAAGAGAAGAAGCTCCAGGATTAAAGATTGCTCGAGTTTTGTGACAGGAAGATTTATGGGGTTTCGTGCCGAAATAAAGTTTGAAATAAAGAGCGAGACAAGAGCGATAACGATAAATTTTATGAAAGAATAAAAAGAATAAAACCAATTTTTCTTATAAATTATGTAGGCGATTAAAAGGTAAAAGACTATTCCAACAAAATCCACAAGGTTCACCATAGTTCATTTTATACGTATTTAAATATTAATCACAAGAGATAAATATGGTATATTGGTTTATGGCTGGAAAAAGAAAAAAGGGCTTAAAACATTTAACAAAATACTGGAAAAAATTTTTAATTGTCCAGGGAATTCTGTTTTTTTTAATCATAAGTTTGTTCGTGACGATTGTCGTAGCCGACCCGAAATTATCGCTTTTCCCGCCTCTCCATGTTCATCAGCCTTCACCTAAACAATATGTTGCCAAAAAACAGGTTTCTTCAATTTCGCTTCCAATACCCGAGGTTGTGGAGCACGGGCCGCGCGATTCAAAAAAAATAGCTCTTACTTTTGATGCCGATATGACTTATGGAATGGAAAGACTTTTGAAAAATAAAGTAGTAAAGTCCTGGTACAACAAAGATGCGATAGAATTTCTTAAAAAAGAAAATACAAAAGCAACAATTTTTTTCACTGGACTTTGGGTAGCGACTTATCCAAAAGAGGCAAGAGAAATCGCGGACAACCCTTTATTTGAAGTCGCAAACCATTCATATGACCACCCAGCATTTACAAAATACTGTTTTGGGCTTCCTTTTATGGATAAAACCGACAAAGACGAGGTGGAGCTTGCGCAAAAAGAACTTATTAAAGTTACGGGTAAAATTCCTATGTTTTTTAGGTTTCCGGGGGGATGCTATAACAAGATTAATGTAGAGACTATTTCAAGACTTGGACTTACAATTGTCCATTGGGATGTAATTGGAGGAGACGGATTCAATAATAATGAAAACTCTATTATTTCAAACGTTTTATCCCGAACCCAAAACGGTTCAATTATAGTTTTGCATCTTAATGCCGGACCATATGCGCCAAAAACACACCTGGCTCTTTACAAAATAGTTCCGGAACTCAAAAAAAGAGGATTTGAATTCGTAACTCTCTCCGAACTCTTCGCAAAATAATTACTTGGCTTGCTTGAGGTAATCTTCGATGATTTGTTTGTGGTCAAATGCCATGATTTCGGGTAGTGTTTTTATTGAAAAAAATTGATAAGAAGCTGCATCGCTTCCTGCTTTTGGCTCTCCTTCGACCTGAACCACATAAGAAAGAGTTATGACTTCTTTTGGGTCTCTTGCAGGATCCGTATAAACTTGAAGAAATTTTGATGAAGTTACTTTTAATCCAACCTCTTCTTCCACCTCTTTTTTTACTGCATCCTCTGCAGTTTCGCCAAAATCTATTCCTCCGCCGGGCAGCGCCCACATGTCTTTAAAAGGTTCGACCATTCTTTTTATCAAAAGGATTTGGTTGTCTTTGAGGATTAAAGCGTCAACCGCGATTCTTCTATTTCTATATCTTCCGCAAACCGGACAAGGCTCGTTATTTGCTAATTCCATAATGTCAGTATAACAAATTAATTATGAGAAGAATAAGGTGTCTTGAAGAAATAGAGAAGGCTAGAAAAATCCCGTTCCTTTTCCGGGTTTATTTGCTACCCAATGTGATTTACCATCTTTGTCTCTA
>JAKAHW010000027.1 GCA_021825285.1 bacterium | reverse complement strand
CTTCTCCGTTTAGAGTCGGGCAACCATTATAGGTAACGAATTTATTTTCGCCACTATAACGAACTCTTAAACCCTCCAAATTCATAATTTCTGTTTGGCTACATTTCCAAATAAAACAAAAATTATTCGAACCTAGCAGGAAAGAAAACATCTTCGGTTTATTCCGAGGAAGATGTTATTTCATTCCCTTTTTAATCTCTAAAAGTGCGTCTTGCCTTCCTTTCCAATCTTTAACTTTAACCCATTTTCCCGGCTCATTTTTCTTATAGTTTTCAAAAAAGTATTTAATTTCTTCTTTTATTTCTTCGGGAAGTTCCGAAACATCATTATATTTTCCAAATTCCGGGTTTGCTTTTTCTGTTGGAACGGCAACCACTTTTGCATCCTGTCCGCTCTCGTCTTCTGTCTCAAGCATGCCTATTGGTTTTGCTGCAATTACAACTCCTGGTGCCAATACCTCCGGTGATAAAACTAAAACATCAACCGGATCTCCATCTCCTGAAAGAGTGTCCGGAATGAAACCATAGTTTGCCGGATAACCTCTATCAAAATAAAGAAATCTATCAACTGTTATAACTTCGGCTTCTTTATCAAATTCATACTTAACCTTACTGTTCAAAGGAACTTCAATTAATACATTTACTAATTCTGGTGCTTTGTTTCCGTATGTCAATTTCATAAAAATAAATTCACCCCCTTATATATCCAAATTCGCGAGTCTCGCGTTTTCTTGAATAAAATGTTTTCTTGGCGGGACTTCTTCACCCATAAGCATTGTAAAGACTGCGTCTGCTTCTTCTGCATCAGCAACATTTACTTTTTTAAGAATTCTATTCGCAGGGTTCATTGTTGTTTCCCATAATTGTTCAGGGTTCATCTCTCCGAGACCTTTATATCGCTGTATTGAAAAGTTTTTGTTTGGATTTGTAGACAAGATTTTGTCTTTTTCATCATCAGAATAAACATAATGCTCTTCCTTACCAAAAGCAATCTTGTAAAGAGGAGGCTTTGCTATATATAAGTAGCCGGCCGTGACGATTTCTTTCATATGGCGGTAGAAAAATGTCAAAAGAAGTGTGGCGATATGTTCTCCGTCAACGTCGGCATCAGTCATTATTATAATTCTATGATATCGAAGCTTTTGTAAATTTATTGTTTCCCCTATTCCCATTCCCAGCGCAATAATCATGTCTTTTAATGATTCAAACTCAACAATCTTATCAAGTCTTGCCCGTTCCGTGTTTAATATTTTTCCTCCCAGTGGCAAGATAGCCTGGAATTTTCTATCTCTACCCTGCTTTGCACTTCCACCTGCCGAGTCTCCTTCTACTATATATAACTCTGAAACCTCAGGATTTTTTTCTTGACAGTCGGCAAGTTTTCCAGGAAGAGAGCCTCCCTCAAATGCGCCTTTTCTAAGTATTGCCTCTTTTGCCGCCCGTGCAGCAAGCCTCGCTTTTGCAGCCAAATATGCTTTCCCAAGAACGGCTTTCGCATCTGACGGATTTTCTTCAAAATAAGTTTCCAACCCTTCTTTAACAACTGATTGAACCAATGGTTGGATTTCTGAGTTTCCAAGTTTTCCTTTTGTTTGTCCTTCAAACTGAATATTGTTTTGCTCCATTCGGATTGCAACCACGGCAGTCAATCCTTCCCTTGTGTCGTCTCCTGTTATTGAGTCATCGCCATTTTTAAATGCGCCTATTTTTTTCCCGTAGTCATTAATTACACGAGTCAAAGCCATACGAAATCCCGTGACATGCGTACCGCCGTTTACCGTATTTATAACGTTAACAAAACTTTCAAGATTTTCGGCAATCCCTTCATTGTATTGAAGAGCGACTTCGACTAAGACATCGTCAACTTCTTTACTTATATAAATCGGGTCATGAACCATTCCCTTGCTTTCGTTCAGCTTTTTGACCAAAGACAATATTCCGCCTTCAAAATAAAGATGTGTTTCTTTTTTGGTCTCTTCGCGTAAATCGTAAAAATGGAAATAAAGTTTTGAAACGATATAGGCGCGTTCCCTTATCATTTTCATAGCCAAATGATCATCAAACTCTACGGTTTGAAAGATTTCAGCATCAGGATAAAAAGATGCGGTTGTACCGGAAGTTAAGTTTGGAACAGCTACCCCAAGATTATTAATATAAGACTCGCTTATATCCATTTCTTTGACTTCAGCCAGTGGCTTTCCTCTTTCGTATTCTTGCCTGTAAAGTTTTCCATTCCTTCTGACTTCAACCCACATTTTAGTTGAAAGAGCGTTTACGACAGAACTTCCTACTCCATGAAGTCCTCCTGACACTTTGTAGGCTCCTCCTCCGAATTTTCCACCGGCATGAAGCTTGGTCATGACGACTTCTAAAGCGCTTTTTTTTTGCCCCGGAACTTTATCAACCGGAATTCCCCGTCCGTCATCGATAACGGTTGCCGCGCCATCTGCGCCAATTATTACCCAGACGTTTTTTGCGCTTCCTGCCAATGATTCATCAACTGCATTGTCAATTATTTCCCGAAGTGATTCATGAAGTCCGATTGAGTCGGTAGATCCGATGTACATTGCGGGGCGCTTTCTGACTGGTTCTAATCCTTCGAGGACCTGGATATTTTTAGCTGTGTATTCTTGTTGTTTTGTCATGAGTTAGGTTTAACTATTCAAAAAAAATATTACCCTTTCTTAAAGGGCAATTAGCTTCATTTATTCAATGTTACTTTATCCATTCTAGCAAATCCGAACTTAAAAATCCAGTCAATTTTGCTTATTGTTGTTATTGAATTTGAGAGATAAGACTGTATATCGGGGTTATAACGGATAATATAAGGAAGCCTACAGCTGCTCCAAGAAAGATAATAAGAATAGGCTCAATAGAGGTGGTAAGTGTTCTCACCTTAATTTCCAAATCCCTTTCAAAATAATCTGCCATTTTCATAAGGCTGTCGTCAATTCTACCAGTAGACTCTCCTACTTTTACCATTTGTATAAGAACGGGTGGAAAAATATTTTGATGCTCCATAGCGCCTGAAAGCGGAACTCCTGTTTCGACTAAAGTGCTTGTTGATTTAACAGCTCTTTTGTAGTGAATATTTCCGGCGACGTTTGCTGTGATATTTAAGCTTTCTATAATAGACGCACCGGATCCGACAAGAAGGGATAAAGTTCTTGTAACTTCGTCAAGAAGCGTTAGCTTTATTATGTCTCCGAGAACCGGAATTTTAAGTTTGAATTCGTCAATAACAAGCAGCCCTTTTTCAGATTTTCTTAACCTATTGTAAAGAACAGTTCCCCCTATTCCGGCAAGAATTATAGCCGGGTAAAAATTCGTAAAAAACCTTGATATACCCAGAACAATTTGCGTCATAAGAGGTAATTTTAAATTCATATTCTCATACATTTTTCCAAGTTGAGGTATAACAAAAATATTCATTATTGCAATGACCATAACGACTCCGGTAACAACGATTCCAGGGTAAAACATCGCCGATTTTACTTTCTTTTTTAAGTCTTGTGCCCGCTCAAGGTTATCAGCAAGCCGTTGTAGAATTTTGTCAAGCATTCCGCCGGTTTCTGCTGCTTTTACTAACGCTATATAAACTTCTGAAAAAACGGTTTTGTGTTGCTCGAGCGCTTGAGAAAAAGAGCTTCCCTCCGAAATTTGTGAAATAAGATTGTTTATAATTTCCTGCATCTTCGACTTGTTGTTTTGTTGTTTTAAAATTGTCAAAGCTTCCATAAGCGTTAGGCCAGTAGTTATCATAGAAGAAAGCTGTCTTGTGAAAATAACGATATCTGCTGTAGTAATTCTATTTAAATACGAGAGAATAAAAAATTCCTGTTTTTGAATTCTTTTTATCGTAATGGGAGTGATATTGCTTTCTCTTAAAAACTCGACAACGTCGCGTTCCGTATTTGCTTCAATTTTTCCCTCCTGTCTTACTGCGTTCTTGTCAATTCCGCTATATATATACTCCATATTATTCAATAAGTCGAATTAATGATTCTTGACGAAGAGCATAGGAGCGTGCGGTGTCAAGAGAAATAACCCCTTCTTTTACAAGGTTTGCAAGAGTAACTTCAAGAGGAATCATTCCAATGTCCTGGGACGTTTCAATAATAGAATCTATAAGGTGGGTTTTCCCCTCTCTTATATTAGATTTCACGGCGTCTGTTCCCAGTAGTACTTCAACTGCCACTACTCTGCCCCCATCGATTTTTTGGATAAGTCTTTGGGAAATGACTCCTGCCAAAGTTCCGGCAAGTTGAGTTCTGATCTGGCTTTGTTGGTGTTCCGGAAAAGCGTCTATCATGCGATCTATGCTTTGTGAAGCGGAATTGGTATGAAGGGTTGAGAAAACCAAGTGTCCGGTTTCAGCGATTGTTATAGCAGAAGCAATACTTTCAGGATCTCTCATCTCTCCAATTAAGAGAACATCAGGATCTTCTCTTAAAGCGCTTCTTAAGGATTCGTTCCATGAAAGAGTATCAATTCCAAGTTCCCTTTGTGAAATAATGCTTTTTGCTTTTGGATAAACGTATTCAATAGGATCCTCAACAGTAATTATATTTGCTTCAGTTGACATATTAATTTCATTTAAAATAGAAGCAATTGTAGTGGATTTTCCGTGTCCGGTGGGACCTGTAACCAATACAAATCCTTGCTTCATTTTCGCAAATTGATGACAAATCGAAGGTAAACCAAGCTCTTCAATTGTTCTAATTTTTGGAGGAAGCAGTCTAAACGCTCCGGCAATTGTATTTCTTTGATAATAAAGGTTTATTCTAAATCTTCCCCTGTCGCCATAATCCCCTCCTCCGAATGCATATGAAAAATCAAGACTTCTATTATTAATAAATATTTCCTTTTGGGCAGGCGACAGAATACTGACCACCATCTGCTCTATTATTTGGGTAGTTAGTTGGGGATATCCGGTAAGAGCAATAAGTCTTCCGTCAACCCTTAGGGTAGGTGCATTTCCGGAAACCAAATGAAGGTCGGAAGCGTTGCTTTCAATTGTTTTCTGAAGTAAATCTTGTATATTGATATTTTGGTTCGGTTGGTTTTCCATATTAATCTTGTGCTACTCTTAAGATTTCATCAATTGTTGAGATTCCTGCAAGCACTTTTAAATACCCGTCCTGTTTCATTGTGATCATGCCCTCTTTTTTCGCCTGATCCTCGATAGATGTGGCGTCTGCTTTTTGAAGAATAAGCTTGGAAATTGCATCTGAAATAGTCATTACCTCAAAAATTCCAATTCTTCCTTGGTATCCGGAATGGCCGCAATAATCGCACCCTTTTCCTTTATAAAGCTTTACCTCTTCATCTTTTACAGTCATAAGGTCTCCCAGAGTTTTTCGAAGTTCTCCAATCAGCGGTTTTGGCGGAACATAATCGACTTTGCATTGATTACATATTCTTCTTGCAATTCTTTGCCCCAAAACTGCGGTCATGGTAGAGGCAAGCAGGAAAGGTTCGGCCCCCATGTCTGTAAGACGCGGAAGAGTTCCTGCAGCATTTGATGTATGAAGCGTTGAGAATACTAAATGACCGGTAAGGGATGCTTGAATTGCAAGCTCCGATGTTTCGCTGTCACGGATTTCTCCGACCAGAATTATATTCGGGTCTTGTCGCAGGAAAGACCTAAGACCTGTTGCAAAAGTAAGTCCAACTTCAGGATTTATTTGAACCTGGTTTGCTCCCCCTATCTGGTATTCAATAGGATCTTCCAAAGTTAAAATATTGACGCGCGTTGTGTTTAATTTAGACAAAACCGAATAAAGTGTAGTGGTTTTTCCGGAACCCGTAGGTCCGCAGACAATTATAATTCCATGAGGTCGTAAAATCGCTATTTCCAAATTTTTTAAAGCAATGCCTCCGAGTCCAAGGTCGTTAAGGCTTGGTATGCCTCCAGACTTTTTTAAAAGACGCATAACAATCTTTTCGCCGGAAACTACAGGTAGCACGCTTACACGAAGATCAATTTCTTCTTCGCCAAATTTAAAATTGAAACGTCCGTCTTGGGGAGTCCTGTGCTCGTCAATCTTCATATCTGAAAGTATTTTGATACGTGATATAACCGCGTCTTTCACAGTTAGGGGAAGCGAAAGTCTTTCATACAAAATTCCGTCAATTCTGTACCGCACTCTAATTCTATCCTCCTGTGGTTCCAGGTGTACGTCCGAGGCTCTGCTTTTTATAGCATATTCAAGAATCGTAGACACAATTTTTGCAATTGGTGCCTCTTTAATAACTTGATTAATTGTGTTTTTGTCAAATGTCTTAACCGGTGTGATTTTTTCAGTTTCTTTAATGGCTTCCGTAACTTCTCCGACAAGTCCCACAGTATACTGGTTCATAATTGAATTTTTTATTTCAGAAGGAAGAGCCTGAAAGACGGTAATGATGAGTCCTGTTTTTTGTTTTATAAAATTAATAGATTCAATATCCAATGGGTTTGCCATTGCAATAGAAAGGACATTTTTTTCTTTATCATATGCGAATGGGATGAGATCAAATCTTTCGGCGACAGCTTTTGGGACAAAGCTTAATGCTTCAGGAGAAAAAGGAAGCGAAGTAATTGAAACAAAAGGTACATTAATTAATTTTGCCCTTTCTTCATAGAATTTTTCCTCGCTAACTATCCCTAACTCAAGAATAATCTTGTCTATGTCTGTGCCTTTATTTGCTGCCTCGGTCTTTAAATTATTATATTGGTCAAGAGTTATTGCCTTTTCTGAAAGAAGAATGCTTGCTACCGTTCCCTGAGCAGGAATTGACGAATCGAAAGGGTTATCCTGAGTCGGAGGCGTGATGTTTTGGTTGGGCAGTTGATCCATAAATTAGTGATTAGTGATTAGGAAATAGTAATTAGGATTTAGAGTTTCAAACATAAAAACAACACGACTAATCGCGCTTTTCTAATCGTAGTAAAAATGTTAATATTAGTCAATATGCAAAGCTTCATTATTATAGGAAATCTCAAAGACCGTCAAGATTTTATAAATAACTATATAGTTCAGAATAAAATTCCCTCCTACAACATCTATACATATGATGAAAAGCTGAAAATTTCAGATGCGCGGGATATAAAGAAAAAGCTTGGCATTAAAGGTTACGGAGAAACTTGCCGGATTTTTGTGATAAATGAAGGTGGGACAATTGAAGCCCAAAATGCGCTTCTTAAGAGTATTGAAGAATTGCCTTCGGATGTCGTTTTCTTTTTTTCAACCCAGTCAAAAGACACATTTCTTCCCACAATCATTTCAAGAAGCAGTCTTAAGCACTTTAAGCAGGAAAAGTTAATGGAAGACGCTCAAGTAGATGAGGAAGTAAATAAAGCTTTTTCCAATTCAGGCATAAATTCCTGTCTTAAGCTTACCGATTCTTTGTTTGCGAACAAAGATGAAGACGACAACTATGGAAAATTAGTTCTTTCAATTAGAAATGTCCTGCTCTCTTCTCTTGGTCAAGACAAAGATAAGGGGAAAATATTAGCAGATGTACTTTTGAAATTAAACAAAAATTACGGATTGGTAAAAACAAATAACTTAAACAAAAGATTTTTAACGGAGAAAATTTTTCTGGAGTCTTTTTAGTTATTTTCGAGTTTTTTTCAAAAATTGGTTTATTATAGGATTATAAAAAATAGGTTTAATTAGCTTCAGTAAAAATACTCTCTTGACAAGCAATTTCTTTTATGGTTATCATTATACATAACATGAAAAAACAACTGTCCGACATATACAAGGGTTTCACGTTAGTAGAGCTTCTAGTAGTAATCGCAATAGTCGCAATCCTCGCAGCAGCAGTTATCATCGGAATTGACCCAACAGATAAAATAAATGCGGCAAATGACTCAAAAGTACAAAATGATATTGCTTCAATTGCAACAGCCGGAATAACTTATTCAACATCCAACAGCGGTTTTTTTGCAGCAGCAATAACAGATCTTACTGCTAGCGGAGACTTGAAGCTAAGCCCGACAGCTCCAACCGGATATAGTGCATATGTATACACTGCCTCTCCAGCACTTTGTACTGCAGGAGTATCTTGCACGAGCTTCACAATAACAGGTCAATTGAAAGCTAAAAAATGGGGAACCAAGTTAGTTCAGAAATTTGAATCAGCCACCGGAAAAACTTGCCAAGTAGTATTGGTAGGAGACCCCTGCCTGTAGTCTTCTCTTTTACCTGTAGAAAAAATTCATCTTATTTGTTTCAATATATTAATGGAAGTATTAGCTTTGGTTTTGGTTTTTGTTATCGGTTCTGTTTTTGGAAGCTTTATAGGGGTTTTAGCTGAAAGATTACCAAAAGGGGAATCAGTTTTGGTTGATAGGTCACATTGTGCTTCTTGCCGAAGAAAACTTGCGCCATTCGAGCTTATTCCTATTGTTTCATATCTTCTTCAAAAGGGAAAATGCAGAAGCTGCAAAGCAAAAATTCCCGAAAAGCTTTTATATGTTGAGGTTTTTACAGGATTTGCTTTTGTTTTTTTATACCTTCATTACTTGCATTTTGGTTTAAACGTTTTTCAGCTTATCTATCTGCTAGCTGTTTCAATTATTTTTATTGCAATTTTCTTATCGGATTTGGACTTTGGAATTATTCCTGACCAATTAGTCTTGGCATTTCTTTTAATTGTTGTTTTCTACTCCGTAATTTTTATGCCCTACTCTTTCTTAAATAGGCTTGAAGCAGGACTTGGTTTTTCTTTATTTTTTTTGTTTCTGAATTTAATCACAAGAGGAAAAGGTATGGGTTTTGGAGACGTAAAGTTAGCATTCCCTTTAGGTTTTTTCCTCGGGTTTCCAAATGTCATTACTGCTTTTTACGTAGCTTTCTTGACAGGCGCATTGGTATCAATCATACTGGTTTTATGGGGAAAAAAGAGTTTTCAGAAAAGTACAATTCCTTTCGGTCCTTTCCTGATTTTTGCAGCTGCCTTTTCCTACTTTTTTGGGCCAATCCTAATAAATTATTTCACAAAAATGTTTTTCTAATTAGTATATGAACAAAAACGGCTTTACATTAGTAGAACTTCTTGTAGTTATTGCTATGATTGGTATTTTGTCAGCAGTAGTAATCGGTCTTTTGGATCCTGCGACCCAATTCAGAAAGGCTCAGGACTCAAGGAGGAAAAATGATTTATCGCAAATTTCAAAAGTTTTGGAACAATATTATCAAGACCACGGAGCCTATCCAAGAAGCAGCATGAATCCTCCGGACAGCGCTTCTTATCAAATAGTAAACAAAATTGACGTTACAGAGACATTGCTTGCTTGGGGTAATCCTTGGCCACCGTCTTACATGGATATTCTTCCAAAAGACCCAAGTTCTTCTAAGACTTATGTATACTTCTCCGCCGGTCAAAGTTATTGGCTTTATGCATCTTTAGATAGGACGAATGACCCACAACTTTGTGTTGCAGGAGGAGGAGCTTGTCCTAGCCTTGCTACCAACTCTATTGCTTCTACTGCCTGCGGAGGGACTTGCAATTACGGGATTTCAAGCCCAAACACGTCTCCTTAGGGAATTGACTATTTACTGTTTATTATCTACTATTTAATTAGTGTTTAAATTATTAAATCGTCAATTGTCAATCGTCAATCAATGCAGAAAGGGGTTCTCTCTTGTTGAGCTTCTTGTAGTGATTTCTATAATTGCCGTTCTTATCGGTTTTCTTATGGCAAATTTTGTAGGAGTCAGGCAAAGGGGTAGGGACGCTCAAAGGAAATCGGACCTTCGCCAAATGCAATCTGCGCTTGAAATGTACAGGTCAGACAACGGCAGCTATCCAACCAGTTCTCCGTTCACAACGTGCGGCAGCACATGGATAAGCGGTGGCAATACTTATATGCAAAAAGTTCCTTGTGATCCAAGTACCGTTACTGCTTATACGTATTCCACTCTTGATTCCGGG
>JAKAHW010000026.1 GCA_021825285.1 bacterium | reverse complement strand
TCTAAGAACTCGTCCCGTGACCGAATCACGAACGCTATTTTTGATTATGACTGAGACCGGAAAAGATAAAAGCAAAGCTACGATGAAAGAAGCAATGAAATAAAAAGAAAGTGCTCCAAAAAAACCTCCGCCAAAAGAATTAAGCTCTTTGGGAAAAGAAAAATCTCCAATCTTTTTTCTTAAAATTGACAAACCGTAGGAAATAACCAAAAAAGCAGCTCCTGAAACCATTACGAATGATGCAGCATCTGAAATTCCTTTGGTAAATCCAAGTTTTTCTATTAAAAATAAAGCTATTGGTTTGTAAAAAAAAAGTCCAGTAAAAAACGCTCCGATAGTTGAGATAAAACTAATAAATGAAGGTATTAACCCAAAAGCTGCGTCTTCAAGAATATAAAAAATAAAAGTAAAAAATATTACGTAATCAAAAACATTAAAAGGTAAATGTGTTATTAAGTTAAAAACGAATTTTAGGTACTCTGAAAAGCTCATATTGAATTAAGAAAAGAGTTTAAAGACTAGTTTATGATATAATAATTTTTATCCAAATGTAAGCAGTTTTCCACTTTAAATTATGCCTAATTACAAAAAGTTTTTATCCCTCCTTAAACGAAGCTCTAAGGGAGAGAAGACACCTCAACTTTCAAACAAAGCAGCTTCATCCCTCCTCAAGTTTTGGAAATTTTCATGGAAAAAGCTTATTTTCCTATTAATACTACTTTCATTTTTGATTGCTTCCTATTTTTTTGTTTTAAAAGATATTCCTTCAACGGCTATGATTTCAAGAGCAAATTATCCTCAATCAACGAAAATTTATGATAGAAACGGAAAATTACTTTACACCATATATACTTCAAGAAATCAAACTTTTATTCCGTTAAATAAAATCCCTGACAATTTGAAAAAGGCAACAATAGCTATAGAAGATAAGGATTTTTACAAACACGGGGCTGTTGACCTTCGAGGAATCACGAGGGCCTTCTATTCGACCCTATTTAAAAAACAGGTTCAAGGTGGCTCAACTATTACCCAACAACTTGTTAAGAACTCACTTTTGACCTTGGACAGGACTGTAACCCGAAAAATTAAAGAGGTAATTTTAGCCTATGTTGTTGAATCAATACATTCAAAAAATAGCATTCTTGAAATGTACCTTAATCAAGTCTCCTATGGAGGTACTGCGTGGGGAGTAGAAGCAGCCTCATATGTTTACTTTAACAAACCTGTATCGGAACTAAATCTTGCAGAAAGCGCTTTTCTTGCCGGCCTTCCTGAAGCGCCAAGCATTTATTCTCCTTATGGTTCTCACCCGGAACTTGGGAAGCAGCGACAACTTGATGTTTTAAGAAAGATGAGAGAACAAAAATACATTACAGGGAAGCAAGAACAAGATGCGGGCCAAGATGAACTTAAATTCTCAAAAATTCAGCACAAAATTGAAGCTCCTCACTTTGTTTTTTACGTAAAAGATCTGTTGGAAAAAAAATACGGACAAAGAGTTGTTGAACAGGGCGGTCTGAATGTAACGACTTCTCTTGATTTGGACTTACAAAATTATGCGCAAGCAACAGTCGCAGCAGAAGTTGCTAGCCTTAAAAATTACAACGTTTCCAATGGCGCGGCATTAATCACAAATCCAAAAACAGGAGAAATTTTGGCGATGGTGGGAAGCAAAGATTATTTTGACCAGGAGAGTGACGGAAATGTAAACGTAACAATTTCAAAACGCCAACCCGGATCTTCTATAAAACCGATAAATTATGTTACAGGACTTGTTAAAGGCTACAGCGCAGCGACACCTTTTGTCGATGAAAGAACTTGCTTCCCGAATCCCGGTAAAGCTGCCTATTGCCCTGTAAATTACGATGGAAAATTTCACGGAGTAGTTCCAATGAGAATAGCTTTAGGAAATTCATTTAACATACCAGCTGTCAAAATGCTGAAATTAAATACAGTTGAGGCTATGATAGCAACAGCTTCCGCAATGGGAATTTCCACTTTTTCCGACCCGCAAAGATATGGACTCTCACTTACCCTTGGTGGAGGAGAAGTTACGATGACGGATATGGCGACGGCCTTTGGAGTTTTTGCAAATAATGGGTTTAGAATTGACCTTCAGCCAATTTTGAAAGTAACCGACAGTAAAGGCAAAGTTCTTGAAGAATACAAAGCCCCCATAAGTCCCATTTTTGGCAAGAAGGTTCTTCCTGACGGAGCAGCATACATAATTTCTCATATACTTCAAGATAACGCAGCAAGATTAATCGAATTTGGCGGAAGCTCACCACTAAGAATTAAAAACTATCCTGTTTCTGTTAAAACGGGGACAACGAATGATTTTCGCGATAACTGGACAATAGGGTACACACCCTCAAACGTAGTAGCAGTTTGGGTAGGAAATAACGACAACAGAGCAATGAATGGCCTTGTCTCAGGAATAACAGGCGCTGCCCCTATCTGGCATGACCTCATGAGCCATCTGGTTGAGGGAAAAGGGCCGGAATGGCCACAAAGACCGGATAGCGTGGTTGGAAGAATTGTTTGCGCCAACTCAGGACTCAATCCTCCTCCGGAAGGAACTCCTGACCGCTGCCCAACGAGATTTGAATACTTTATAAAAGGTATGGAGCCAAAGCAGATGGATCCAGGCCGTACAAATGTCTTAATTGACAAAAGCACAAATGATCTGGCTAAAAAAGACCAAACGGATAACGTAGAGGAAAGAAGCGAAATCGTGGTAACTGATCCAACAGGAGATAAATATTGTGTTTCTTGCCCGCATCCTGCAGAAACTACTCCTACACCGACTCCTTAACTTTTAAATTATTAAAAGAGAGTCCTAGAATTAAAGAAAAAATCAACATCCCTTGTTCTAAAGTAAAGAAAAAATGGTCAAAATTACCAACTATGATAATCGAGACGATTAAAAGAAGTAATCCTAAATGAAAATTTTTTTCAATACCTTTTTCTTTTTGTATTTTTTTGATTAATAAACCAATAAGGTAGATGAGGGTAAATAATAAGAAAATAATTCCAAAAACTCCAACTTCGGCAAACGCAAGAAGAAAAATGTTATGAACGGGCTGGAGCAGCGAGGCATCTACTTTTTTCTGAAATAATGCTTCATGTAGAAAAAAATTGTTAAGCCCCGTTCCAAAGAAAAAATTATCCCTAATGATTTTAAAAGATATATCAATTAAATCAATGCGAAAAAGAAAGTCCCGTTTTAATAAATTAAGGTTCAAAAACCGTGAATAAAAACTGGTTGCGTATAAGAAAAGAGCAAAAATAAAAGGCAAAGAATAAACAAAATTTGAAAACTTTTTCTTAATTATTTTTATAAATAAGACCAAATAAACAAGCATCATGCAAAAAATTACAATTCTTGAAAAGGTTAAGAGCAAGGCGGCTGAAGTTATAAATATTGTTATTAAGAAAAATATTTTATCTTTTAAGTATTTTTGGAAAGAAAAAACAGAGACTGAAATAGTCAAAACAAGCAGCAGAAAGAAAGCAAAAACATTTGGGTGGGGAAAAGAAGAATAGGGACGAAGAACGCTATTTCCGTTTATATTCATAAGCGCAATACCAATTGTGCTTGAAACAAACGATCTTTCTCCGGCTAAATAGAAAATTCCGCCAAGCGATCCTTGGTTCGCAAATTGGAAAAAGGAAAGAATTGAAGAAAAAATTCCGCCAAGCGCAAGCGTTTCGCTTAGGTAAAGAATATCTTTTCGGTTAAAAAAAGAGTAAACATAAATTCCAAAAAAAGAGAATTCGACAACTTTTATAAGCCCGAAAATGTGGGCAGACAACGAAGCAGAAAAAAACAAATTAATAATTAATACAAAAACGGTAAAAAGGGCAAGATTCCAAAAATAATGATTTTTAGGAATTATTTGTGTTTTTTTAATATCAGGGAGAGTTAAAAGGAAAAGCAATATAATTAAAATATCTAATAAATAGAGCGTTGGAGAAAGGTAGTCCACCCTAATTCCGTTAATAAATGAGAATTTTGGCCAAAAATGAAGACCTAGTTGATTTGGAATTAAAAAAATAATTAAAAAGAAAACAAAACTTCTCGTTTTTTGAATCACTTCTTTTTGATAACTAAAACACGCTCTCTTTCATCCCCTGTCGATTCTGTAGTTACTTCCTCATCCTCGGAAAGATACATATGGACTAATCGTCTTTCCCAAGGCTTTAAGCCTCTAATTGTTTTTTCATAACCGGAATTAATTACTTCCTCTTTTAATCTTGATGCCAAATCCTTAAGGTATCCTTCTCTTTCTTTTCTGTATCCGCCAACTTCAATAATAGTCCTTGTATACTCACCAATTTTCTTTGAAACAATTAAGGAAAGTATTAATTCTAAAGAAGAAAGTGTATTGCCATGTTTTCCGATTAAAAGAGCATTTTCTTCCGTATCAATTGAAACCATATAACCATCATCATTTTTTTCGACTTCAACTTTTCCGTCGATTTCGATAGTTTTTAATAGTTTTTCTGCTTCTTCTTGAACAATTTTAATTTGATCTTCCATTACTTTTTTAATCCAATTTTTTCAAACCAAGGTTTTGCTCCTCCCGAGCCTACCAACAAATACTGCTGAAGTATACCAAATATGGTGAACGTATTCCAGTATAGAGAAAGGCCGAGTGGTAGAGAATAAGAGAAAAATCCGATCATAATCGGAAAAAGGAATAAGGACTGTTTTTGAAATGCAGTGCTAAAATCTTCTTCCTTCTTTTCTACCGCTTTTACAACACCTGTATCCTGCGGAACCATCATTTTTGAGAGAATGAACTGGAAAACTCCTGTCAAAACTGGTACTAAAAGCAAATATGGTGCGGTTGCGAGCTCTTTTGAAGGAGAAGCAGCAAGCGAAATACCAAAAAAGGTTGAATCCCAAAGCCTATTTAACTTTAGAAAATCAAAATATAAAACCTTGTTAATTGCGTTTAATGAAGATATCGAATGAACCGCCACAACTTTTGTCAAAACACCATATAGACTCCAAATGATTGGCAATTGAATAATTAACGGAAGACAACCGGCAGCAGGATTTACTCCATGCTCCTTGTACAATTTCATCATTTCTTCCTGTTGTCTTTTTTTATCATCTTTATGCTTTTCTTTTAAAGCCGCCATATGGGGCGCCATCTTTTGCATTTTCATTGTGGATTTTATTTGAGCAGAAACAAATGGCCAAAGAACAAGCTTAATTATGACGGTAAGAACTATAATGGAAAAACCCAAAGCATAAGGAACACCAATAAAAGCAAGCACATGGTATGCCGCAACTAAAACGTTGGTTATTGGATTAACAAATAAAATCGAAAATATATTACCCATATTAAATTTTGTTTAAAACTTCTTTTATCTCTTTTTTTAACTCCTCGTCAGTTTTATCTAGAGAAACCTTCTTTAGAAAAAAAACAAGGCTTTCTTTTTGGTCTGCCGAACTTTCTTTAAGAATATTAAGAAATTTTCTTTTTATTTTGTTCCGGACAGTAGCGCGCTTGTCTACCTTTTTGCTTACAACAACAGCAAACTTTGCTTCTTGTTGTGAATTTTCTTCATATCTTAAAACAAACGAGGGGGAAACCAAACTTTTGCCTGGCAAACCCTTTTTAAAAGAGTAGCGAGACGTTTTTTTAAACATTAAACTTTTTTTCGCCCCTTGAGCCTTCTTTTTTTAATGACTTTTTTCCCGGAGCTTTTCTTTACTCTCGATAAAAACCCATGTTTTTTAGCGTGTTTTCCTTTTTTATTTTTTGTAAGCTTTTCTGGCATAATCCTAATGATATCAAATCCGTGAGCTTATCTCAAGCACGAGGATTTTTAGACAATCTAAATAATCTGAAAAAAATAATTGTTTTTTCAATAACTAGGGCCGTAACAAAAACACAAAATCCGCCAACGAAACCTGCGAATACATCGGTTGGATAATGAACTCCTAAATAAATTCTACTTATCCCAATCAAGAAAACCAAGGTCAGGCAAAAAATCCCAATCAAAATCGAAAGCATTTTTTTTCTAGTGAAGCGGAAAGCGAAGAAGGCAAGCATTGAATAAAAAACAAATGAATTCATAGAGTGTCCTGAAGGAAAACTAAACGAATATAAAACAATTAAAGGATGTATAAAAGGCCTGTTCCTGGCAATCAAGTGCTTTAGGAGATCATTTATCGCAAATTCAAGAATAATAATTGAGGCAAAAAGAATAGCTTCATGCACATATCTTCTTCTGATTAAAATAATTACAATAAAAAACGTAATTATAATTAATGGTTCGTAGCCCAGGAAAGAGAAAAAAAGCATAATTTTTGTAAGGAGAGGGCTTCGGATAGAGTAGAAAAAATTTAAAATATTGATGTCAAAATTTATATACTTATTGTTTAGCGTGTTCTCGGAAAATTTAACAAAAACATAAACAGACATAAAGCTTAGAAGCGTTCCAAAAATAATTTCGGAGAATATTAAAACAGAGGCCTGAGACTGATCTACCCGAAGTAAAAAATTATTAATTTTTTTTCCTATTTTTCCAAACATTATATTCATTCTAGCAAAAAGGCTATTGAAATTTTAGGAATAAAAACGTATTCTAGATAGACTCATGGTAAGAAACGCTATAAATAAGAGCTTGCTCGTCCTTGGGACTGTGCTTCCTCATATTTATGGCAACAATAAGGAGGAAAAAAGATGGTAAGAGTTGCCATAAATGGATACGGCAGAATTGGAAGGATGGCTCACAGAGTCATTATTGAAAGCTTTTCAAACGAAGTTGAGGTTGTGGCCATCAACGCCGGCTCAAGTACGGATTTAAAAGGATGGATGTATCTTCTACAATTCGACTCTGTTTACGGACCGCTTGATGTTCAAAATCTAGCAGTAAAAACACCGGAAGAAGCTCCATTTTCTTTCCAAACCCAATCCCCATACCTCGGAATGCTCTCTGTCAATGGAAAAGACATTCCTATCTTTTCAGAGAAAGACCCAAATAACCTTCCCTGGAAAGATTTAAATGTTGATGTTGTAATTGAATCAACCGGCGCCTTCACAACACAAGAAAAAATGCAGCCGCATTTAACAGCGGGGGCAAAAGCTGCAATTTTATCTTCTCCTTTTAAAGACGAGGAAAGTGGGGCAACTTACGTTCTTGGGGTAAACTTGGACAAAACGACTTCCCTTTCAGAAAACTTAATAAGCAATGCCTCTTGCACAACAAATTGTATTACTCCGGTTGCAAGAATTATCCAAGATGCTTTCGGAATAGAAAAAGCCATGATGACGACAATTCACGGATACACCTCTGATCAAAGACTTCAGGATGGAGGACACAGTGACTACAGACGAGCGCGAGCTGCAGGCTTAAATATTATTCCCACCTCAACAGGTGCAACCAAAGCCGCTGCCAAAGCAATTCCGGAGCTAAAAGGCATATTTAACGGGCTGGCATTAAGGGTTCCTGTTCCTGTAGGATCGCTATCAGACTTTACTTTTTTAATAAAAAAAGAGACAACAGTTGAAGAAGTTAACCAGGTTTTAACAAAAGCTTCCGAAGAAGAAAGATACAGCGGAATTCTTGCTGTAACTAAAGACCCAATAGTAAGCTCCGATATCGTAGGGGATTCTCATTCTTCTATCGTTGACCTCTCCCTTACTCAAGTTGTAGGTGGTAATATGGTTAAGATAATCGCATGGTACGATAATGAGTACGGATACTCAAACCGATTGGTAGAGGAAGCAATAATACTCGGAAAAAAATCTCAAACTCCTCAATCTGCAACTTAATTATGGATACACCTCTTGAAATTCCAAACATAAGAATGATTACTGTTTCGGGTCGCATCGCATCCGGATCTACAACTTTGGCAAAACTTCTTGCTAAGAAGTTAAATTGGCGCCATATTGAGGGCGGAGAAATATTTTGGGAAGCAATAAGGAAAAAGATGGGGCTTGAACCTGAAGAAACAAATCTACGCCCTGATGAAGAAGACGTTCTCTTTGACAAACAACTTAAAAAGATTTTAAACGAGGATCACCACGTCGTGCTTGAGACAAAGCTTGCTGCTTTTAACGCACAAGGAACTGATAACATCTATAAGATATTGGTAGTTTGCGAAGACAGAAACGGAGATGACCATGTTGATATAAGAATTGATAGATTAGTAAACAGGGAAGGAATTAGTGTCGCTGATGCAAAAGAAGAAGTTATAAATAGAGAAAAAAATGATTTGGAAAAATGGAGAAAGCTTTATGCCGAAAATGATCCTAACTGGATTTATTTTGATAAAAAATATTACGACTTAGTTATTAATTCTTTTGACCATAATAAAGAAGAATCCCTCGAAATCGTACTGGAGAAATTGAATATTAAATAAAACCTATTTAAGGGCTTCTATTCCCGGGAGTTCTTTTCCTGATAAAAATTCCAGCATTGCGCCTCCTCCTGTTGAAACAAAATCAAATTTATTAAGAAGGTTTATCTCTTTTAAGTATGCCAACGTATCTCCGCCTCCGATAACCGAATATGCACCGGATTTTATTATTGCTTTTGCTAAGTTACGTGTACCTTTTTCCGTATCGTTACCTTTTTTTCTGTCCTTTTTCTTTCTTATAACTCCGGCTGGTCCGTTCCACACAATGGTATTCGAAAGATCGAATACTTGTTTAAAATTCTCTATACTTTTTTGGGTCATATCGGTTTTATCTTGATTTAATTCTCCCACAAGAACTATAGATTTTTTCCCTTCCAGTTTTTCGTGCTGCACGTGAATTAAAACCCTATCTTGTTCTGCAATTTCCCCTGCGACAAGGACATAATCGGCTAATTGGTGCATCTTTTCAACAAGGGGCAATTTTGTCTCAATTTTTGCCCCTCCTATAAGCACTGTTAAAGGTCTTTTTGGAGATTCCATAATTCTTTTTAATGTTTGGATTTCTTTTATTAAATGGAAGCCTGGGTATGAAGTAAGGAATTTACAAACACCTACGATGCTTGCGTGGTCGCGGTGGGAAACAGCAAATGCATCATTAACATAAATATTTCCTAATAGAGATAAATTTTTTGCAAATTTTTTGTCATTTTTTTCCTCCCCTTCAAAATACCGGATATTTTCAAGAAGTGTAATATGAGGCGTAATTTCCCATCCCTTAAAGTCCCCAATTTGAGTTTTTTCAATATTGCCTTTGAATTTTTTTTCAAACCATTTTGCAACAGGAAGTAAGCTCAATTCATTTTGAATTCCAGGCTCCGGTCTCCCTATATGGCCGACAATAATTACATCTGCACCTTTTTTTAAAAGAAAATTTAAAGTCTCAAGTCCTGCATAAAGCCTAGTATCATCAACTATTTTCCCGTTTTCAACATCAACGTCTGTATCAAGCCTCAATAGAACAGATTTATTTTTAAGAGAAGAGATTTTACTAAGAGAACGGATTGCCATACAATTAGTTTAAACTAAATATCCACTTTTTAAAACCTTAAGGATTTGGGGTAGGGGTGGGCGTAACAGTAGGAAGAGTACAATTGACCGAATTTTCAGTCCCTTTAATAAAAAATCTATCTTGACCCATACAGAATTTTTTAACCACATTTGAGGGGATTGCTGAAATGCTTGCGGGGATATCGGAGAGATAATTTGAAATTATCTTATTCCACATAGGAGCGGCCCCCGTAATACCTGAAGCAAGAGCTGGATTCATAGGACTGTTGTCGTTGTTCCCAACCCAAGTTGCTACCAAAATGTTGGGAGAAAAACCTATTGTCCAATTATCTCTTTTATTATCGGTTGTCCCTGTTTTTACAGATACTCTTTTGTCAGGTATTCGAAGGGGTGTATTTAGTCCAAACTCAATGCTTCGCGCATTATTATCGGCTAAAATATCTGAAATTATAAATGCGATTCCCGGATCAACTGCTTGTTTTGGAAAAGTTTGCTTTTGATAAATAGTTTTCCCATAGGAGTCTTTAATCTCAAGGATTGGATCCAAATCAACGCGCTTCCCTCCATTCGCAATTATTCCATATGCTGTTGCTAAATCTGTCATTCTTACTTCAACTCCCCCCAAGGTTATGGAAACCCCATAGTTTCTTACCCCTGACCACGAGGAAACTCCCATGTCTTCTCCAAATTTTTTAACATTAG
>JAKAHW010000025.1 GCA_021825285.1 bacterium | reverse complement strand
CAAAACTGCGGTCATGGTAGAGGCAAGCAGGAAAGGTTCGGCCCCCATGTCTGTAAGACGCGGAAGAGTTCCTGCAGCATTTGATGTATGAAGCGTTGAGAACACTAAATGACCGGTAAGGGATGCCTGGATTGCAAGCTCCGAGGTTTCGCTGTCACGGATTTCTCCGACCAGAATTATATTAGGATCTTGTCGCAGGAAGGACCTAAGGCCTGTTGCAAAAGTAAGTCCAACTTCAGGATTTATTTGAACCTGGTTTGCTCCTCCTATCTGGTATTCAATAGGATCCTCCAAAGTTAGAATATTAACGCGCGTTGTGTTTAGTTTTGACAAAACCGAATAAAGCGTAGTGGTTTTTCCGGAACCCGTAGGTCCGCAGACAATTATAATTCCATGAGGCCGTAAAATCGCTATTTCCAAATTTTTTAAAGCAATGCCCCCCAGTCCAAGGTCGTTAAGGCTTGGTATGCCTCCAGACTTTTTTAAAAGACGCATGACAATCTTTTCGCCAAAAACTACAGGTAACACGCTTACACGAAGGTCAATTTCTTCTTCGCCAAATTTAAAATTAAAACGTCCGTCTTGGGGAGTCCTGTGCTCATCAATCTTCATATCTGAGAGTATTTTGATACGTGATATAACCGCGTCTTTTACGGTTAGGGGAAGCGAAAGTCTTTCATACAAAATTCCGTCAATTCTGTACCGCACCCTAATTCTATCGTCCTGTGGTTCAAGATGTACGTCCGAGGCTCTGCTTTTTATAGCGTACTCAAGAATCGTAGACACAATTTTTGCAATTGGCGCCTCTTTAATAACCTGATTAATAGTGTTTTTGTCAAATGTCTTAACCGGTGTAATTTTTTCAGTTTCTTTAATCGCTTCCGTAACTTCTCCGACCAGCCCTACCGTATACTGGTTCATAATTGAATTTTTTATTTCAGAAGGAAGAGCCTGAAAGACGGTGATGATGAGCCCTGTTTTTTGTTTTATAAAATTAATAGATTCAATATCCAAGGGGTTTGCCATGGCAATAGAAAGGACATTTTTTTCTTTATCATATGCAAATGGGATGAGATCAAATCTTTCGGCGACAGCTTTTGGAACAAAACTCAATGCTTCAGGAGAAAAAGGAAGCGAAGTAATTGAAACAAAAGGTACATTAATTAATTTTGCCCTTTCTTCATAAAATTTTTCCTCGCTAACTATCCCTAGCTCAAGAATAATCTTGTCTATGTCTGTGCCTTTATTTGCTGCCTCGGTCTTTAAATTATTATATTGGTCAAGAGTTATTGCCTTTTCCGAAAGAAGAATACTTGCTACCGTTCCTTGAGCTGGAATTGACGAATCAAAAGGGTTATTCTGGGTCGGGGGCGTGATATTTTGGTTGGGCAGTTGATCCATAAATTAGTGATTAGTGATTAGGAAATAGTAATTAGGATTTAGAGTTTCAAACATAAAAACAACACGAGTAACTCGCGCTTTGTTTAATCGTAGTAAAAATGTTAATATTAGTCAATATGCAAAGCTTCATTATTATAGGAAATCTCAAAGACCGCCAAGATTTTATAGATAACTATATAGTTCAAAATAAGATCCTTTCCTACAACATCTATACATATGATGAAAAGCTGAAAATTGCAGATGCGCGGGATATAAAGAAAAAGCTTGGCATTAAAGGCTACGGAGAAACTTCCCGGATTTTTGTGATAAATGAAGGCGGGACAATTGAAGCCCAAAATGCGCTTCTTAAGACTATTGAAGAATTGCCTTCGGATGTTGTTTTCTTTTTTTCAACCCACTCAAAAGACGCATTTCTTCCCACAATTATTTCAAGAAGCAGTCTTAAGCAGTTTAAACAGGAAGACCTAATGGAAGACACTCAAGTTGATGAGGAAGTTAAAAAAGCTTTTTCTGATTCAGACATAAATTCCTATCTTAAGCTTGCCGACTCTTTGTTTGCGAACAAAGATGAAGACGACAACTATGAAAAATTAGTTCTATCAATTAGAAATGTCCTGCTTTCTTCTTTTAGTCAAGACAAAAATAAGGGGAAAATATTAGCAGATATGCTTTTTAAATTAAACAAAAATTATGGATTGGTAAAAACAAATAACTTAAACAAAAGATTTTTAACGGAGAAAATTTTTCTGGAGTCTTTTTAATTATTTTCGAGTTTTTTTCGAAAACTGCTTTATTATAGGCTTATCAAAAATAAGTTTAAATAGCCTCGGTAAAAATACTCTCTTGACAAGCAATTTCTTTTATGGTTATCATTATACATAACATGAAAAAACAACTGTCCAACATCAACAAAGGCTTCACGTTAGTAGAACTTCTAGTAGTAATCGCAATAGTTTCAATCCTCGCAGCAGCAGTTATCATTGGAATTGACCCAACAGATAAAATAAACGCGGCAAATGACTCAAAAGTACAAAATGATATTGCTTCAATAGCAACGGCCGGAATAACTTATTCTACATCCAACAACGGTTTTTTTGCAGCAGCGGTAACAGATCTTACAACGAGCGGCGATTTGAAACTTAATCCAACAGCTCCAACCGGATATACCGCATACGTATACACTGCTCTTCCAGCAGCTTGTACTGCAGGAACAACTTGCACGAGTTTCACAATAACAGGCCAATTGAAAGCTAAAAAATGGGGAACCAACTTAGTCCAGAAATTTGAATCAGCCACAGGAAAAACCTGCCAAGTAGCAACAACCGCAACAGCCTGTCCATAAAAGGAATCGACTGGGATCTCCCGAAGGGGAGATTTTTTTTGCCTAAAGCTAACTTGCGATTTATCCCAAATCTACTTGACAAAACCTAATTGTTGAGTAATACTTTTTATATGTTGGTAAATGTGTTTAGAGCTTATAGGCATTATTTATCTAGCTTTTCTTTAATTCCTCTTTTATCAAATTCAAAAGTAAATGTTTTATTCGCGAACAAAGGCTTCACGTTAGTAGAACTTCTAGTAGTAATCGCAATAGTTTCAATCCTCGCAGCAGCAGTTATCATTGGAATTGACCCAACAGATAAAATAAACGCGGCAAATGACTCAAAAGTACAAAATGATATTGCAGCTATTGCTACAGGTGGTGTTACCTATTCGACGGGAAAGAATGGTTTTTTTGCAGCGGCAGTTTCAGATCTTGTTACTGCAGGCGACTTGAAGCTTTCCCCTTCCGCTCCAGGCGGATATTCTGCATATGCCTATACAGCAGCTCCAGCAGCTTGTACTGCAGGAACAACTTGCACGAGCTTCACAATAACAGGCCAATTGAAAGCTAAAAAATGGGGAACCAACTTAGTCCAGAAATTTGAGTCAACTACCGGGAAAACTTGCCAGGTAGCAACAACCGCAACAGCCTGTCCATAGCCTCCTCTTTTACATGTAGAAAAAATTCTCATTATTTGCTTCAATATATTAGTGGAATTATTAGCTCTGTTTTTGGTTTTCTTTATTGGATCTGTCTTTGGGAGCTTCACAGGAGTTTTAGCTGAAAGATTACCAAAAGGAGAATCAGTTTTGGTTAATAGGTCGCATTGTGTTTCTTGCCGAAGAAAACTCGCGCCATTCGAGCTTGTTCCAATTGTCTCTTACCTTCTTCAAAAGGGAAAATGCAGAAGTTGCAAAGCAAAAATTCCCAAAAAGCTTTTATATGTCGAGATTTTTGCAGGATTTACTTTTGTTTCTTTATACCTTTACTACTTAAATTTTGGTTCAAACGTGTTTCAGCTTATCTATCTTCTAGTTGTTTCAATTATTTTTATTGCAATTTTTTTATCGGATTTGGACTTTGGAATTATTCCTGACCAATTAGTCTTGGCATTTCTTGTAATTGTTGTTTTCTACTCTGTAATTTTTATGCCCTACTCTTTCTTAAATAGGTTTGAAGCAGGACTTGGTTTTTCTTTATTTTTTTTGTTCCTGAATTTAATAACAAGAGGAAAAGGTATGGGGTTTGGAGACGTGAAGTTAGCATTTCCTTTAGGTTTTTTCCTCGGGTTTCCAAACGTAATTACTGCTTTTTACGTAGCTTTCTTGACAGGCGCATTGGTATCTATCATACTGGTTTTATGGGGGAAAAAGAGTTTCCAGAAAAGTACAATTCCTTTCGGTCCTTTCCTGATTTTTGCAGCTGCTTTTTCCTACTTTTTTGGACAAGCCATAATAGATTTTGCGCTAAAGACTTTCTTCTAGCTGAATATGGAAAATAAACTATTCCCTAGTCACTATTCCCTAATCACTAGTAAGGGTTTTACCTTAGTAGAACTTCTTGTAGTTATTGCTATGATTGGTATTTTGTCAGCCGTAGTAATCGGACTTTTGGATCCTGCGACCCAATTCAGAAAGGCTCAGGACTCAAGGAGGAAAAATGACTTATCGCAAATTTCAAAGGTTTTGGAACAATATTATCAAGATCATGGAACCTATCCAAGAAGCAGCATGAATCCTCCGGACAGCGCTTCTTATCAAATAGTAAATAAAATTGACGTTACGGAGACACTGCTTGCTTGGGGTAATTCTTGGCCCCCGTCTTACATGGATATTCTTCCAAAAGACCCAAGTTCTTCCAAGACCTATGTATATTTCTCCTCCGGCCAAAGTTATTGGCTTTATGCATCTTTAGACAGAACGAATGACCCACAGCTTTGTGTTGCAGGAGGAGGAGCTTGCCCTAGTCTTGCTACCAACTCTATTGCTTCTACTGCCTGCGGAGGGACTTGTAATTACGGGATTTCAAGCCCAAACACGTCTCCTTAGGGAATTGACTATTTACTATTTATTATCTACTATTTAATTAGTGTTTAAATTACTAAATCGTCAGTCGTCAGTCGTCAGTCAATATAGAAAGGGATTCTCTCTTGTTGAGCTTCTTGTAGTAATTTCCATAATTGCCGTTCTTATCGGTTTTCTTATGGCAAATTTTGTAGGAGTCAGGCAAAGAGGTAGGGACGCTCAGAGGAAATCAGACCTTCGCCAAATGCAATCTGCACTTGAAATGTACAGGTCAGACAACGGTAGCTATCCAACCAGCTCTCCGTTCACAACGTGTGGCAGCACATGGATAAGCGGTGGCAATACTTATATGCAAAAAGTTCCTTGTGATCCAAGTACCGTTACTGCTTATACGTATTCCACTCTTGATTCCGGGCTTACGTATTCCATAGTTGCGTGTCTTGAAAATCAAAATGATACAGAGAAAGATTCGTCTAATGGCTCTTGCGCTGTGGCAGCTTATAAAGTGACTCAACCCTAATTTTGAGAATGAAAAGATTATTCCTCCCCAAGCTTTCCGATATTGTGGTTCAAAACAGAGGTTTTACGATTGTAGAAATTCTTGTTGTGTTCGTTTTGATGGCAATTGTTTCGGGTCTCGGATTTGCTTCCTTTTCTGATTATAATAAAAAACAAACACTCGTTCAAAGCGCAAAGAACTTTAAAGAAGCAATTGATTTTGCAAAGTTTAATGCTATTTCTTCTGTTAAGCCTCCGTCTTGTCCTGACGCAAGCTTTTTAAATGGATACAAAGTAGTTGTATGCGCCAAAGCAACCTGCAGGGGGGCAGGAGCTCCGGATTATGAGATAGACATGATTTGTAATAGCGTTGATACTCCTGTTCAGACAAAAACCTTTCCAAAAGGAGTAACTTTGGATGCTTCTACTACCTGTAGCGTTCTTGGCTTTAATGCGATTTCCGGATCTCTCACCGGCGGTTCATGTTCGATTACCTTAAAAGGTTTCAATAAGCAATCAGTTTTGAATATTGATTCGATAGGAAACGTTTCGCAATGAAAAACAAAGGTCAAACGCTTTTGGAGATTACAGTTGCTTTGGGAGCAATACTTATAACTCTTGCTGCTATTGCTGTTGTGGTTACCGCAAGCGTTAATAATTCTGTTTTTATAAAAAACCAAACTCAAAGCGGTAAATATGCTCAACAAGGCATGGAGTATGTCAGATATCTTCGTAATAATAATCCCTCAACTTATCTTGGCCTTTCGGGTACTTATTGTTTTGATGACGGAAATATTTTCAGAAGTATTACAAATCCAACCAATCCTTGTGACATAACCAAGGTTAATCTTGCCGGAGCCTTTATTAGAACAGCAGTTTTTGATACGGGAGCCGAATGTGGAAGCGCAAATCGTGTTACGGTGAATGTTTCCTGGTCAAGCGGAAAGTGTCAGGGAGCAAATAGATTTTGCCACAAATCTTCCCTTGTTTCCTGCTTTTCTGACCAGACAAATCCGGTACCTGCCTTATGAACAAAAACAAAACAAACGGTTTTACAATAGTTGAATTACTTACAGTAGTAGGGATATTGGTTATTATTTCTTCAATTCTGGCAGGAATCCTCTACTCGACTCTTCGAGGAGGCAATAAGACTTCCATCACGACAGCGGTTGCGCAAAATGGAAATTATGTTGTCTCGGCTATCTCAAATTTAATTATAGGTTCCCAGTCTGTTGTCCAAGTTGGAGGTGTTCCTTTCACTGATTGCACGGCGAGTCCTAGTGCTTCTTCGATTTCCTTAAAGGGTTATGATGGTGGTGTTACTATCCTTTCTTGTTCCGGTGGGACAATATCTTCGCAAAGCGGTACAATGACGCCCGTGAGTCTCATAGATACAAATCAAGTTCAAATAGACTCGTCAAGCCCCTGCCTTTTTTATTGCAGTACTCAGATTTCTGGAGATCCATATTCCCTGCCAATTGTCGGTTTTGAGTTTACTTTAACTGACAAGTCATCAACCTTTCTTGATTCCAAGGCGAAAGCGAGATTTAATAGTTCGGCTTCACTTCGTAATTTTAATCCGTAAAGTTTTTGTCTTGACATAATTAAAGAATAAGTTCTATTATTAATGTAGGAATGAAAAGACTTGAATCCCAAAAAGGGCAGGTATTATTAATAGTGGTTCTAACAATGATATTGGCGTTAACCGTAGGACTTTCTGTTGTTTCAAGATCCATCACAAACGTAAAAATTTCAAAACAAAACGAAGAGTCACAAAGAGCTTTTCAGGCAGCAGAAGCAGGAATAGAAAATGTGCTGAAGTCTTCGGTTTCAAACGGAGTTGCCCAGAATTCTCTCTCAAATAACTCCACCTATTCAACTTCGGTTTCAAGCATAAATGGGAAAAACTTTCTTTTAAACGGGGGCGGAATAGTTGATCAGGATACTGGAGTTGACGTTTGGCTATCCGATTACCCGAATTACGATAATGCTTTGGGAGCTCCGCCAAAAAGCCCCGTAACGGTTAATTTGTTTTGGGGAACTACTTCTCAAACAAACAAATGTACAAATACATTTGGAAGTAGCACAACCCCGGCTTTGGAAGTTTTAATTGTTTATGGAGATAAGGCAAACCCATCGCTTGAGAAGCATTTCTTTGACCCCTGCTCTCCTTCCTCCCGTTCAAGCGGAGGAGAAAGCGTTTCCGCGATTTCATCCAATATTGAGGGTGTTACACTCCAGTATTCTAATCAAGTCTCTTTTTCTATAACCAGGGGGTTGATTATGAAAGTTATTCCGATCTTTAATTCTACCCAGGTCGGAATTATCGCTTCGGATTTTTTGCCAAATCAAGGAAAAGTAGTTAATTCAACAGGAAAATCAGGTGATACTGTGAGGAAAGTCTCTTATTTTTCGTCCTATCCACAGATTCCACTTGAGATATTTCCCTACGCTATAGTTTCTCAATAAATGAAAGCAAAAACCTTTGGCTTAGATATCGGAACGACATCTATTAAGGCTGCATTATTAGGCGGTCAAAATGGATCTTACGTTTTGGAATCAATTGCCGTTTCGCCATCAAATACTAAAGGGATACTGTCTGAATCTCTTTCAGACCAAAAAAATTTGGCTGACAAAATAAAAGAAATGTTGGCAAGCGGAAATTTTACATCGAAAAACGTTAATGTTTCAATTCCTGAAAGCCAGGTTTATACGCGGGTAATTGAAATGCCGGAGCTTTCTGAGCAGGAATTAAATGCAGCTCTTAAATGGGAAATGGAGCAATATATTCCTTTGCCTTTGGATCAGGTCAGAACAGACTGGCAAATTTTAGGGAAGCAACAAAGAGATGGAAAAAATTTCATGTCGGTAATGCTTGTTGCCGCACCGTTCCCTATTCTTGAAAAATATGAGAAAATTCTTGAACTTGCGGATTTGGTTCCCCAAACAATAGAAACCGAAATAATTTCCGTTCATAGGAGTCTGTTCCCCGTTCTAAATGTCCCTTCCCCAAGCATAATCGTTCATATCGGAGCATCCATGACAATAATGGCAATTGTAAAAAATGGAACAATTGATATGGTTTTTTCAACACCATTGGGAGGGCTTGCTATAACACGCGCAATATCAATTGATTTGGGAATAGATATTGTGCAGGCTGAAAGTTTTAAAAAAGCTTATGGCCTAAAGCAGGAAACCTTTGAGGGGAAAATCGGAAAATCTCTTCAACCTATACTTGAATCAATAATTTCCGACATCAAAAAATCAACTCTTTCCTATAAAGAAAAAAACAATAACGAAGAAATAAATCAACTGGTTCTATCAGGCGGAAGCTCTCTTCTTCCCGGGATAGATTTTTATTTTACAAATGCTTTGGGACTTCAAGTAGTGCTTGGGAATGCGTGGTCTTCATACGGAATAGCTAACGTGCCAAATGAGGTTCAGATAGAAGCCCCTTCCTATAATGTTGTCGTAGGGCTTGCTTTGAGAGATTTGACATGAGTACCCAAATAAACTTAATTACAGAGAAAAAGAGGCAGGCAAGAAAAGCGATAAGATTTATAACGTTATTCTCTTTGGTTGTTTTTACATTGTTTTTCATCGCGGCAGCATCTCTTCTTGCAACAGTCTTTTCTTTAAAAAACAACCTGTCCTTGTATACCCAGAATGAGCAGGATTTAAGGACAAAATTGACTTCATTTTCCCAAACTCGAGAAAGGACTATCCTTATTCAGGATAGACTTGTGAATATCGACAAAATTATAAAAACAAGAAAAAATTTAAGCACAAAAATTCAATCGATCGTAAGTATTTTTCCACCAAATTTTTTAATTAATTCAGTGGAGGGTACAGAAAATGTGGTGACTTTTAGGCTTACAACCTCTGATCTTTCTGCAGTTGATAATCTTCTTGAGGAAAAATTAAAAAATGTAAAAATTAATAATTTATCAAAAGTTGATTTTAAGTCTTTTGAAGAGAGTAAAGGAGGATATTCATTTAATTTAGATTTCCGATTTATTAAATGATAATTTTTTTTGGAAAATATGCAAGAATTTAGACCGTTATATTTAAAATACAAAACTTATTTGTTTCCGGCAGGCCTTTTACTCGCATCCTTTTTTATTTTGTTAACCATAGTACTTCCGCAAGTCTCAGAGATCCAAAATATTAGGCAAGATATTGAAACGAAGAAAAGCCAAGTTGCAAAACTTGAAAAAACTTACGAAACTTTAAGTAAAGTTGACGATTCTGCCTCAAAGACGAATTTTTCAACACTAACAAAAGCTTTGCCTTCTTCAAAGGATTTATCTTTGATATTTTCCGCCCTAACATCTGCTTCATCTATTGCAAATGTTGAGTTGTCCAGCTTCTCCCTAAAAGTTGGAGATGTTTATGGGGATAAAGCTGATGTGGCTTCTGCTGTTTCAGGTTTTCCAGCGATAACTGTTGAAGCCACGATAAAAGCTCTTTCCTCTTTAGGTCTTGTGAAGTTTGTTGAAGAAATGCACAAAAAATTACCTTTATCCGAAGTGAAAAAAATCTCAGGCGTAGAAGATACAACCACTATAACAATGAGTTTTTTTTATAAGCCTTACGACTTAACTAATTTATCCAAACAAGATCAACTTTCTCCAATAAGTGCTTCAGAGCAACAGATTCTTGATCAATTAAAAGATTGGGATAAATAGCCTACTATTTAAGTAGGTCGGGCCTTCTTTTACGAGTTAAGTTTATGGCTTTTTGAAGTCTAAATTTGTCAACAATTTTTGGATTCCCGGAAAGTAACGCTTTTGGAACAGATTTTCCTTTGTATTTCCCCGGTCTTGTATATTGTGGATGCTCTAAAATTCGTTTACTGTTTATTCTTGAGAAAGATTCAAAGGCGCTTGCTTCTTCTTTATCTAGGACTTTTGGAACAAGGCGGGCAACACTCTCAACTATTAGCATTGCAGGGAGTTCTCCTCCGGACATAACGAAATCTCCGATAGAAATTTCATAGTCAACCAAAGAACGGACTCTCTCATC
>JAKAHW010000024.1 GCA_021825285.1 bacterium | reverse complement strand
CATAAATGATAGCATAGCCAGCCCCTATGGGCAACCAAAATCAGCCACAAAACGGTAACAATTTTGTAACAAAATATAGCCTTGAAAAGGTGAGTTTAAATACTTAGTCTGGTATAATACTGTTTATTCGGAATGTAAGTTGTTTGGAGGAGTCGCATAGTTGGTCCATTGCGGGGGTTTGCTAAATCCCTGAGTCGTAAGACTCACGCAGGTTCGAATCCTGTCTCCTCCGCATGATAGTTGCCGTTGGTTCCAAAAACTCTACAAAAATAAAACCCGTAAAGAAAGTTTTTTCAAATTATTTTAAGGATTTAGAAGTTGTTGGTGTTGAAGTTTCCTCAGGAGTTTCCGATCAGCCAAAACATGAAGATGAAATGTTTCAGGGAGCACTAAATCGTGCAAAACAAGCTTTGGAAAAAGTTTCAGAAGCAGACTTTGGAGTAGGAATAGAAGGAGGACTTCATAAACATAGTTTTGGATGGCAGGAAAGGTCTATAGTTGTGGTTGTTGATAAAAATGGAGATTATGGAGTCGGCTCTGCTCCCGCGCTTTCCTTACCTTTAAAAATTACAAAACTTATCGAAGAAGGAAAAAATTTAGAGCAGGCGGTTGATGAAGTTTTCGGAACTAAAAAAATAGGAGAAGGAATTGGGGCGTACGGAATATTTACTAAAGGATTTGTCACCCGGGCAAAAGGGATGGAGCATGCAATTGCCCTCGCTCTTAGCCGTTTTCTCCACGAAGATCTTTTTTAATGCGGAGAGGGCGAGATTCGAACTCGCGGTGGCGTTGCCGCCACAAAGGTTTTCAAGACCTTCGCACTAGGCCACTATGCGACCTCTCCCGAGTTTCAATATTATACTTTATAAGGGCATTTATCTCAATTTTGGTTTATCTAATTGAATAAAGGTACCTTGGGAATTCGGCGGCGGTATATTTTGAGAGAAGTTGATATTTTGAGGTTTCACATCCTTCTACTTTTTTCTTTCTACAAAACCACTCCATATCTCCGCCATTTATAAAAAACTTTGTTACCCCTTTTCGCTTAAAATTATCAAAAGAATTAGTTTTGTCGAAAACATATTCTGATTCAAGGTATTTAAAGTTTGCATAATAGAATCCGTAAGTTCTGTAGGTTGCTACCAGATCGTTTTTTGAAATGTATTGGCTAAACAAATGGTTAAAATCATAATAACTTGAGTTGTCGCGCGCTAAGACTCGCGTTAAGTATTTGTTTTGGTCAGCCCACCCAAATCCGTAGGGAAGCGTAAAAAGAGTATTTGTAAAATAGTAAAGAAAAAGAATTGTAAAAATTGAGACAAGAATAGTTTTTATAAATATATTTTTATAGTTTATAAAAAGCGCTGCGGAAGCAATAAATGATAAGAAAATTAACAATATTAAATTATATCTAGGTGCCCATAAAGGCAAGAATAAATGTTCCAGAAAAAGAAGAATGGTAAATAAAAAAAATGGATGATTTTTGACTTCTTTAATGGTTGCGAATGGTTTTAGCAAAAAATATAAAATTCCTAAGAAAAAAATAGGACTGTAAACAACGAGGTTTTTAAAAGAAAATAAATCAATATTAATTTTTAAAAAGTTTGATAAGGGCGGGTAGGAAACGGTTTCGGCAGCTTTCATTTTTGCAAGAATGGGATAAATAGGATTTCCGGTCCAAATAAAAGAGCGGGCATACCAAAGAAAAGGAATAGCTAGGGAAATTATGGAAAAAATTAATAAAAGCTTGAGAATATATTTTTTATTTAGTTTCTTGTTTTTGATAAACAAGTAAAAAAGCAGGAGTGGCAGATATGCTAATACCCAAAGCTTTGAAGCCAAAGCCCCTCCGAAAAGAATTCCAGCTTGGGATAAATTTTTATAATCCGCTTTTTTAGAAAAAATAATAAATGATGCCAAAAGCATTGTAAAAACCCATGGGAAATCTGCGTTTGCAGATGAAGTAACACGGATAATTACGGATGATGTTGCAAAAATCAAAGGTACGAAAATAAGCATGGAATCTTTTTTTTCTTTTAATAAAGAGAGTAGTAAAAGTAAAATTATAAGATAAAATCCAAAATGTAAGTATCTTGCCGAATCTTTTATTCCTAAAGAATAAGTTGTTAAATACAGCATTTCATTTAGCTGGGGGTAATACATCGTTTGTGTTATTTCTTTTGACTCAAGCATTGTTGTATGTTTTTCCAAATACATTTGCGGTTGTGTTGTGTGGTATCCGATAGCGTCCTCTCCTGTGTCAGGAATTATTAACTTAATTAATGCGATGAAAACGAAAAATAAGGTTGCAAGAATTATAAATTTATTGGTTTTAAACAATTTAGAAAATGTTGAAGAAAAATCTTTTAAAATTGATATACGAGTAACCAAAGTTTTCAAAGGAAAAAGTGCAAATAAAAAGACTATTAAATAAAAGGAGTAAAGAATAGGAAGATATAATAATGAAAAGAGTCCGAGGATGGCGATTATAGATCCGAATAAAATATATCCAAGTGCAAAACTTACAAATATATTTTTTTCTTCAGTACGTTTTAAAAAAAATCCTTGCAGCTTTTCTCCAATTAAATAAAAGACAGAAAATAGAAAAATAGTAAATAAAAAGTTGATAAAAATAAAAAAAATTCCCGGCAAGTTAAAATTAATCCCTATAAAATCTTGTTTTAAATAAAAAAGATTAGTTAAGATGTTTTCCGAAAGTTTTTGCAAGAGATTAAACATTTGGACAAATTATATACTTGCATAACTTGTGCATGCAACTACAACTCTTAACCTAAAGTCTTCCCTTTTTTGTTGAAAGTTGCCATAATATTTTTATGCCCCACATAACAGTTGTTAAAAAATCAGGAGAAAGAGTACCATTTTCAGAAGAAAAAATTATTCATTCAATGGAAAGGGTTGGTGTGCCTTTTGATATACAGCCTCAGGTTATTAAGCACATTTTGTCCCGTGTTCAAAAAGATAATTCTATAACCACGGATGAGATTTTCTATCACATAAGAGAATATCTAAAAGAGAAAGATAAAAAATCTGCGCTCCGTTTTAATTTGAGGCAAGCAGTATTTGATCTTGGGCCTACAGGATTTCCGTTTGAAAAATATATAGAAAGAATTTTTAAAACAGATGGTTACAAAACACAAGTGGACGTTATTATGCAGGGCCAATGCGTGAGCCATGAAGTGGATTTAGTGGTTGAAAAGGAAGGAATAAAAGAAATTGTTGAGGTTAAGTTTCATAACCAAAACATGGGCAAGACTGATGTCCAAGTGATGCTATACACTTATGCAAGATTTTTGGATATTAAAGAAAAAAATGACATAAAAGGAGTTTGGGTTGTAACCAATACTAAACTTACGAGTGACGCCATCAACTACGCCAATTGCAAAGAAATGAGAGCGGTCGCCTGGAACTATCCGGAGAGTGGTAATTTGCAGAATTTCGTTGAAGATCCAAAAATGTACCCTGTAACAATCCTTAATTCTTTTACTTCTGCCGAAAAACAAAGTCTTCTTTCCAATGACATTGTTTTGGCAAGCGACCTCCTGAATGTTTCCGACGAAGTCCTTGAGAATAAATTTCTTATTGATAAAGAAAGAATTAGCGAGGCAAAAGACAGCGCTAAAATAATTCTTAGGTCCTCTTAAGCTTACACTTCTCCGACAAAATTTTATTGAGTTTCTTAACCATTTATGTTAGTCTAATTTAATGAAATTGCTAGCAAATTTATTAAATATTTTTCCGACTGAAACGGTTTATGCTCACTGTGACGTTCCGTGTGGAATTTACGATCCAAAAGCTGCTCAAACAGCAGCGCAAACAGTTTTAAAAATGGTGCAATTTATAAAAGAATTGCCAGATCAAAATGCTACCGTTGAGGACAGAAACAAATTTGTCAGATGCGTTAAGACAAAAGAGGAACATGCCCAAAAATGTAAAGAAGAAATATTAATTCTCTGGACAGATTATTTCAAGCCCGAGCATTTGGGAAAATTCCCCCAACTTCATGAGAAAGTATGGAATACCGCAAAGCTTTGTTCAAAAAACAAGCAGGCAGTTGACGAAAATTTAGCAAACGAACTTGTAAAAGCTGTTGATGAAATTGCCCAAATTTTTACTGAATCAAAAAATCCTTAAGTCCCCTTTAAAGAAATTCAAAGTGCATGGAAAAAGTATGAATCCTTCATTTACCGAAGGAAGTTTTGTGTTAGTCTGGACCTGGTTTAAAGACTTAAGGGAAGGGGATGTGGTAATAGCAAGGAGCCAGAAGCGACTTATCATTAAGAGGATAAAGAAAGTAAAAAATAGAAAGTATTTTTTGGTTGGAGATAACGAGAAGGAAAGTACGGACAGCAGAAGCTTTGGTTTTGTTAAAGAAAAGGATATACTTGGTAAAGTATTGTTTGGAATATGACAGAATTTTTTATAGTAAACATCGTTTTGCTCTCGATTTTAGCCTTCTTATTTCTTTTGCTTTCATGGATGTGGCCGCCTGATAGTCCTTGGAGCCCTTGGTGGAAAACAGATAAAGTTGCCGGAAGAGCTGCAATAGATTTCGGAAAAATTAACAAAAACGACGTAGTATACGAATTGGGAAGCGGGGATGGAGAATTCGCAATTTTAGTTGCTAAAGAAATTGGAGCAAAGGTCGTTGGGATAGAGATTGACCCTCTTCGTTTTTGGATTTCAAAGGTAAGGCAAAAGCTTAATAAAGTAAATGGGAAAGTTACATTTTTAAAAAAAGATTTTAAGAAAGTTAATATATCCGACGCTTCCGTAATTTTTGTCTATTTAGTCCCTAGGGCTCTAGAAAGAATAACCCCAAAATTACTAGAAGAATTAAAACCGGGGACAAGAATTATAAGTTACCGTTATAAGATTCCAAACGCAAAGGAAAATAAAATTAAATACAAGGGTGTAGAAAGTAAAAATTTATTTTATCTTTATCAAGTTTAGATTATTTTTCTTGCTCGAAGATAAAACCAGCGAAGTTTATCAGCCATTTTATACCCTTTGTAAAGTGCAGGATTAATTATTAAATCATAGCTTCCGACAAATTCTACAAGATTCCCTCCGTATCCTTCCTTAAATCTATGGAATCCGTACCAGGGATCATTTTTATCAGGATCTTGGCCAAGCGCTCCCCACATGTCAAATGTTTTAAGTCCTAATTTTTTCCCAAATTTTATTGCTTCCCAGGCCATTAGATTTGAGGCCATCGTTTCCCTATGAAGTCGATTGGAAGCTCCATATGGATAATAAAGTGCGTCATGAAAAACAAATAAAACCCAAGAAGTTAAATTAACGGGATTCTTATCAGGTCTGTAAACTGCTTTTAAAAGATGATAAGACAAAGAATTTGAATCGGATTTTTTGGAAAGCGTTTCAAATAAAGTTTTATGGTAAAAAGGAGTGTGTGCGTAAAAAGCCTGACGTTTTGTTGTTTCTTTCGTTAGTTTTAAATACTCTTCAAAGGATTCTTTTGAATTATCTTCAACGATTTCAATATTATGTTTTTGGGCCACTTTAATGTTGTATCTGGTTTTTGGGTGCATATTCTTTAGCAACTCTTCCTCGGTTTTTGAGATATCTAACACGAATGAATATTTTGTAAATAAAGGATGAGCTGCAGGTTTTAGGTCGGAAAGATTCAGCTGACCCACTAAATTTGGCTCCAGTTGAATAAAAATGCAATTATTCTCTTTCCCAATTTTTTTCAATTCTGAAATTATTTGCTCGTTTGGTTTGTTGCCTTTCGGTAAATAGCCGATTGTGTATGGAAGGCGGGGAATTTTATGAACTGTTAAAGTAAAGCCGTCTATTATTTCGCCATTTTTAACCAGAGCTCTTCTGATAACCTTGACTCCAGTTTTTTCCCTGAACTCTCCCCATTCAAAGCTTTGTAGCGGATGACTGACAACTTGGTTATACTCATCCTTATTCGATTCATCAACCTGTATAAATTCCATATTCTAAATTTACAGAAAGTCTGGCTCGTCAGAAATTCTATCTATATAATTATTTTTTAACACATCTTCAGGCAGTTCGTAAATAAACCGGGATATACTATTGGCAACAATTTGTCCGAAAAAGAGCCTGCTTTTTGCAAAAGTTAGAAATAATTTTTCTCTTGCACGGGTGATTCCAACATAACAAAGCCTTCTTTCTTCCTCAATCTCATTGTTGTCAAAAAAAGATTGGCTATGAGGGAAAAGACCTTCCTCCATACCTACCAAAAAAACAATTCTAAATTCCAATCCTTTTGCAGCATGAAGAGTCATTAGGGTAACTGCATCTTTTTTTTCATTACCTTTAGGTTTATCCGGCATGTATTCTTGTTCAACTAATGCAACGTTTTCCAAGAATTGCACCAAGTTTGGAAATTCTATGGCGACCGATCTTAATTCCTTAATGTTTTCAAGTCGGCTTTTATCTTCCGGGTCGTTTTCATCATAAAAAGAAAGATAATTGGTTTTAATCAAAACCTCATCCAGTATTTCTATCGTTTGAAGTTCAATTTTGCCTTTTTCATCAAACCCTTTTACATAATCTTCAAAAAGAGCAAGCCTTCTTTTTCCGAGTTTTCCAATTCTTTTTAGAGCAACCGAATTTTTATGGTTTGATATATACGCCAAATATGCCAAAACGTCTTTTACTTCCCGCCTTTCATAAAATCTTGTCCCTCCAACCAAAACATAAGGAATTCCATTGTGAAGAAAAGTTTCTTCAAGAGTTCTTGATTGGGCATTAATTCTATAAAGAACGGCAAAGTCTGATAGGGAAAAATATGGATTTTTTCTTTGTTGTTCTCTTATAACCTCGACAATAAATTCTGCTTCAGAATGTTCGTTGTTTGCCTGGAAAATTGTTATTTCTTCTCCCTCTTTATTTTTTGTCCATAAAGAAAGGATCGGATGGGTAGTGTTTTTTGAAACCACAGAGTGCGCAGCATCAAGAATTTTTTGAGTAGAACGGTAGTTTTGTGAAAGAGGAAAAGTTTTGCTTTCCGGAAAATCCCTTTTAAATTTTTCAAGATTCCTAAAGTCAGCACCTCGAAAACTATAAATGCTTTGAGAGAAATCCCCCACAATACAAATGTTTCTGTATTTTCCTCCTAATAGTTTGCTCAAAACATATTGAGCTTGATTTGTGTCCTGGTATTCATCTACTAAAACATAATGGAATCTGTCTTGGTATTTGCTTAAAATTTCCGGATTTTCCTTTAAAAGCTTAATTGTTTTTAACAAAAGGTCATCAAAGTCCACTGCGTTATGGTCAAAAAGCAGTTTTTGGTAAAGGGGGTAAACTCGACTAACTGTTTCTTGAAAAAAACCTCTTGCCATGGAAGCATAAGAAGTTTCATCTATCATTTGATTCTTTGCTTGACTAATTGTTTGTAAGACAGAACGTGGCTTAATCTCCTTTTGATTTAAGTTTAATAAATTAAAAGCTTCTTTAACCGTATCCAACTGGTCTTGTTCATCATGAATTAAATAATTAATTGGAATTCCAATTAATTTTCCATCCCTTCTTAATATTTTTGAACACAATAAGTGAAAAGTGCCGACTGTAGGAAGGGTATTGATGTTGTTTTCAAGAAAAACTTTTTTAATCCTTTCAAGCATTTCTCCGGCAGCTTTATTTGTGAAGGTTACCATTAGTAAATTTTCAGGTTTGGCATTTTTCTCAAGAACCAGGTAAAGAACCTTGCTTACTAAAACCCGTGTTTTCCCGCTTCCTGCTCCAGCCAAAACTATTGTTGGTCCGTCTGTGCTAAGAACTGCTTTTTTTTGCTCTGAATTTAAATTTTCAATGGAGAAACCCTCTCTTTTCATAGAATTATTCTTTCTTGAGAATACCAATAGTCAGTTGGTATAATAACTTGTCGGGTCAAAAGGAAAGTATCTCACATTATAGCAGATGGATAAAAAACTAATCGTCGCCAACTGGAAAAGTCATAAGACTTCCCAAGAAGCAATTCAATTTTTAAACGAATTCAAGGAAGGTTTGCAAACTTTGGATTTAACAAGTAAAGAAATAATTATTCTTCCGCAGTTTACGGCAATCCCTGCTTGCTTCGATTTTATCAAAGAAAATAATCTTCCAATTTCCTTAGGTGCCCAAACCGTCTCATCCTTTGAAGAAGGACCTTATACAGGAGAAGTATCTGCCAGCCAGATAAAACCATTCTGTAAATATGTTTTACTAAACCATTCTGAGAGACGGAAATATTATAAAGAGGGTGATGAGGAGTTAAAAATGAAGTTTGAAGAAGCCAAAAAGGTAGATATTTTCCCTATCGTTTGCCTACAGGGCACAGATTCTTACTTTCCGGAAGGAGCCGAAATTATCGTGTATGAGCCACCAAGTGCTATTTCAACTTTTGGTATTGGGAAACCTGAGACAAAAGAGGACGTTTCGGTAGCAACAAAAGCGCTTTCTGAAAAATCAAAAGGCCAAATTCTTTATGGGGGAAGCGTTTCCTCAAATGATATTTCAGAGTATCTTGGAATAGAGGGCTTAAGCGGTTTTTTGGTAGGAGCAGCAAGCCTTGACGCTTCATCTTTTCTTTCCCTTCTGAACAAATGCTAAATAAAAAAACTTACATCCTTGCAACTATTGTAATTATTTTTGTTGCTCTTTCTTTTAATCTTTTAAAAGTGGGAGGACCTTTTTTGTACGGATTACTTTTTAATAAAAATATTGAGCTAAAACAAGAAAGCAACGGTAGCATAAACCTTTTAATCTTGGGAATAGGTGGAGGAAAACATGATGGGCCTGACCTTACAGATACTATAATTCTTGCGTCTCTGAATCCATCTAAAAATATTATTAATCTTGCTTCCATACCTCGGGATCTATGGATACCTGAGCTTAAAGCAAAGATTAATTCTGCATATAGCATAGGGCAAGAAAAAGATAAAAAAGGAATGTTACTTGCCAAGACGGTCGTAGAAAAAGTGACAGGGAAAACAGTTGATTATGTAGTTGTTTTGGATTTTTCAGGTTTTGTAAAAATGGTTGATTATGTAAATGGAATTGATGTTGATGTCAAAAAGGTTCTAGACGATTATGAATACCCTATTGAGGGTAAAGAGAATGAGACCTGCGGGCATTCAGAAGAAGATTTAGATAAGCTTGCGACTGCCTCTTCGCAACTTGAAGCGTTTCCTTGCAGATACAAACATATCCATTTTGATAAAGGTATTCAGCATATGAACGGAATTACAGCGCTTGAATTCGTTAGATCGAGACACGCTATCGGTGATGAAGGCACTGATTTTGCAAGAAGCCAAAGGCAGCAAGAGGTAATACATGCAATAAGGGAGAAAACTTTATCTTTGGGAATCATTCTAAATCCAATAAAAATTTTAGGAATAGTAAATATATTAAAAGAGAATATAAATACCGATATTCTTTCATCGGAATATGACGATTTTATAAAATTAGCAAGGAAAATGGGGAAAGCAAAAACAACGAATGCCATAATAGATATTGGAAGCGAAACAAATGATTATCAGGGGTTGTTGGTGAATCCTCCAATGACGGCAGATTTCGGATTCCAATGGATACTTATTCCAAGACGAGGGGCAGGGGATTATTCTGAGATTAAGGATTATCTTATGTGTATTGAGAAAGGAAGTACTTGTTCAATAGAGAAGAATGGAATTAAAGAAACTTCGAATAATGGCAAGACAAATCAATCCAATTTATAGATAGTTGTATTTCCTTGCTTGTAAACGGTTTTTCCTAGTTCTAAGAATTTTTCTTCAGCTAGCTTTGGGTATTTTTCTTTTTCTAAATTTCCAATATATACATATTTTATGTCGTATTTTTTTACAAGATTCTTTGTCTCGAAAATGCTTTCAGATTCATAGAGTTTTCTCACCTCTTCAATTCTTGGCGCAGGTATATCATAGGTTCCTCTCCAAAGCCATTCATGAACAGTCCATCCAAGAACAGTCGGTAGCCCTGTGTTTGCAGAAATTCTTGCGTAGTCGGTATATGAATCCCCTTGTGCTTCCAGAATTACCGGTTGTCCTTTAATGTTTTTGTTTATCCAATTTATTGCTTGATAGTCATCTGGGAGTAACGTCTTCATGTAGGAGAGCCCATCGAGTCCATTATAGGTTTTAAGGTCTCCGTAATATGATTTGATTGCAAAATATGGATAAGCCAAAACTGACGCTAAAAGGATTGCTGAAATAAAATAAAATAAAATGTTTTTTTTCTCGCTAAGTATTTTTACAATTACGTATGCGCTCACTATAGAAAGCATCATAAATGCTTGGTAAACAAGCTTAAACATAGTGTTTGCTCTGTAGTGCGCCGGGTAAATATCTTTTACGTAGAAAAATTCCGGGACGATAATAAGTATTGTTGAGACTAATATCAAAGATAAAACAAAAAAATCCGTTTTTTCTTTTACTTTATTTTTAAGAAAGTAAAAAAGGAAAGATATTACGAAGAAATAGAAAAAGCCATAGAGGACTATTAGTTGCCAAAATGGAGTTTTTTGACAATGATTAACTTCAAATAAGAATGGACCAATTTTTCCT
>JAKAHW010000023.1 GCA_021825285.1 bacterium | reverse complement strand
GAGCGTCTATATAAAGAACTCGAAAACGATATGGCTCTGTGGGTAATTAGTGCGCCTACGGGAGCTGGCTGGGAAGTTTCAGGTCGCGGAGAGCTGCATTTGGCAATATTTATTGAGCGGATGAGGCGTGAAGGGTATGAATTTCAGGTATCGCGCCCTCAAGTCATTAACAAGACGATTGATGGAAAACAAATGACTCCTTACGAGCAGGTGTTTATAGAAGTGCCTGAGGCAGTTGGCGGAATTGTAATGCAAAAAATGGGAGCAAGACACGGCAGTTTGATCGAAATGAATATAGATAATGGAATCGTTATGTATGAATTTATAATCGCAACAAGAGACATTTTCGGTTACAGATCAGAATTTTTGACCGATACACGAGGTCTTGGAATCATGAATACTATTTTTCTTGAATACAAGGAAGATTCAGGTGAAGCTCTTCCTCGTGATAGGGGTTCAATTGTGGCTTTTGAAACAGGGGCTACAACTTTATACGGTTTGACCGCTGCTCAAGACAGAGGAACTATGTTTGTCGGGCCGGCAACATCAGTTTACAAGGGTCAAGTTGTAGGACAAAATTCCCGTCCGGAAGATATGCAGGTAAATGTCTGCAAAATCAAACAGCAATCGAACATGCGGTCAAAGGGTGAAGGAGTTTCAGAGCATTTTGACGCACCTCACATAATGGGACTTGAGGATGCGCTTGAATACATTGATGACACGGAACTTGTAGAAGTAACCCCGAAAACCATCAGGATAAGAAAGAAGATTCTTGATGAAGCGGCAGAACGCCGCCTTCGCTCTCAAGGTTTGCTTTAGGAAGCTTGATCCTTATTGTGGAGTTTAAAATAAGATCCTATGACTTCCCATTCTTCAGTGGTTGGTTCTGAGCCCCCAATGTGTTTTAATCCTAGTGCTTCGTACGGTTCAGTCGTTTCCTGCACCAAACTTTTTGTATTTAGTGACCATGGTTCTGGAAGAAGAGAAGGAATTTGGTAGTGCATTGTGCCAAAATATGTCAGGCAGCGAAGCCCTCCGCTTTTATTTGACGCCATAAATTTCAGAAAACGTCCGGCAAACATCTTGTTCCTTCTTTGTATGTTTGAAAGATATTTCCTGTATGCATCTTTATACATGTCCGCTGATTCAGCAGTTTCTGAATCCAATAATACTAATGCTGCTTTGTCTTCCGGAGGAAGAATGCTTTGTTCAAAAACAACTTCTACTTTATAGCCTGCCATCCTGAACAGGTCAGCTGCTTCAAACCGAGCATGAGCATAAAGCGAGTTACTGTTTTTCGCGCTTCCCCTTTTAATATCTTCTGATACTTTTCCCGCAGCTTTTTCAAGCATTACGTTCGGAGTGTTTAATATCTTAATTCTCATGTTTTCGTCAACTGAGATTGCAAGACGAGCTAGCTCAAATGATTCAGTGAGCTTTAGTCCCTTTTTTACAAATACATCAAAGTAAGCTTGTAGCTCCTCTCCACCGTCAGCGGCCTCAACGAATAATACGTTTGTGTGATCTCTCGAGAAAACTGCGCTCATATTATTAGCTGAACTTTTATAAATTAATGGGTAATCTTCTGGTGAGTAATCAGAGTGTCGTTCAAAAAGAAAATATGCTTTGGTATCTTCCGGAGGAGCTATAAGTGCTTCTACTTTTCTTTTCAAGTCTTGACGTCTTTCTATAGTTCCATAAGTAGTAGAGGAAATATAAGTAAACAATTCATTAAATCGTCCAGTAAAACAACCTTCAGCTACTGCGTTAAAGGCTCCTTCACGTGATTTGGAATTGCCTAGAGGATTAAGGTATCTTTCAACACCGTCAATTCCATTCATTAAGTCAGAATCGCTAAAAATACTCGTCTCTTTGACAGGCATTTCTCTCGTCTCGACCTCTCCTGGGTATTTAGGAATATGCACAGAAAATGGTATAAACTTAGGTGATTCCATAATTGCTAATTATACCAATTATATCCTATAGTGTCAATTATTACTCTTTGATAGTTATAGGAGAGCGATTTAGCTACGGACGCGGAAGTCTCTGGAAAAAGTGTTAGTAAACCTATTTAATTAAAATGATCTTGAAACTTATTGTTTTCTTAGGAGTTCTTATAACTACGTCATCATTTGTTTTTCTACCAATTAGCGCCTTTCCTATGGGCGAATTTTGGGAAATCCTCTTGTTTATCGGATCAGCTTCATGTGCTCCTACAATTGTGTATTCGAATTTATTTTCTCCGTCAGTAATTATAGCTATTGATCCGATTCCTACAATTCCTTTTGTCGGTTCGTTTACTTCGGCAAGCTTTAAAGTGAGTGAGATTCTTCGTAAGTTTGCATCAATTGAGGAAAGTCTTCCGCGGGCTGCTTTATATAAACCGTTTTCAGACAAATCTCCCATTTCCCTTGCGCGAACAAGCTCTTTTACTGCGGGTTCACGATCTTTTAGGAGCTGTTCATACTGTTTTTTTAAATTATCCAATCCCTCTTTGGTAAAACTAATTCTTTTGATTTTAGTACCCATGTTGCTATAATTGTAACACTTTCCATTTTATGCGTAAGTTTTTTCTTTTACTATTTATATTTTTGTTTTTTATTCCTCCTAAGGCTTATGCAATTTATGATCCTTTCTCAAAACCAAATAATTATTTAGGAATTCACATACTGTTCACTTCGGAGTTGGAAAAAGCGAGCGTATTATTGAATTCTTCGGGTGGAGACTGGGGTTATGTGACAATTCCGATTCAAATCGGAGATCGAGATATTGATAAATGGCAGTCGTTTATGAATAATGCTTATGACAAGCACCTCATACCAATAATAAGGTTATCTACGGAAGCAGATTATATGAATACGGGTTTTTGGAGAAAACCTACCGAAGCAGACGTTTTAGATTTTGCAAATTTTCTTAACTCTCTTTATTGGCCAACCAAAAATAGGTATGTTATCTTGTTTAATGAAGTAAATAGGTACGATGAGTGGGGAGGAGACAATCCGGATCCTGAAGAGTATGCTTCATTAGTAAATTATGCAATAGACGTTTTCAAAAGCAGGAGCACGGATTTTTTTATAATTTTGGGAGGTTTGGATAATGCTTCCCCCAACGACGGAGTTAAGTATTTGGATAATTTTATATATCTGACTCGTATGTCTGAAAAAGATTCTTCACTTTTTAATAAAATTGACGGGTTCGCAAGTCATTCTTACCCAAATCCGGATTTTCTTCAGTCTCCGACCCTTACAGGTCAGGAAAGTGTCGCGACTTACAGATTTGAGCAAAAGCTGGTCGACTCATACACTTCAGCGCCAAAACCATTTTTTATAACAGAAACCGGCTGGAATGGAGCTAAACTTTCTGAAGGCCAAATTGCGTCTTATTTTAAATTAGCTTTGGACGATGTTTGGGGTAAAGATTTAAATTCTATAGTCGCAATCACCCCATTTCTTCTAGAATCACAAAATGGGGCATTTGATAAGTTTACTTTTACAAAATCAGGAACCCTTACCGAATACGGAAAAACATATCAGTCATACCCTAAGATTAAGGGCATTCCCGAGCTAAACCCACCACCGCCTCCACTAAAGAAAAAGGAAATGGTTTTAGGAATACAGGATTTTAAAGGAAAATTTAAAAACTTGCTTATTGTTCCTCAGTTTCCCTCAGTATTAAAATTTTACTTCAAGTCTATCTTAGGCTTGAAGTGATATATTTAAATCTATTTTGGGATTGTGAGCAGAGTTTTCGGTATGTGGTAGAATATAGGGCGAAATGGATGATTTAAAATTTCAGAATATAGCCTATACGGATTTATCAGTTGATGATGTTATAGGTTCTATTAAAAAATTTCTGGAAGAGGATACATTAAAAACTTATAAGCTTACAATTGGTACAGACTCGGAAGTCAAAACCATAGAAAATAATAAAAATCTTGACCTAGTTTCGGCAATTGTTATTTATAGAAATGGATTTGGGGGTAAATTTTTCTGGATGAAAAGGAAGCTGCCGGCTCCGAAAACGCTTCGGGATAAGATATATCAAGAGGTTCTTGCCTCAATTGATGTAGCAAAAGTTTTAGTCCCAGAATTGAAAGAGAAATTAAACGGACATTCATCTCTTTATGATCTTGAGATACATATAGACGTGGGTGAGTATGGTGAAACCAGAAATATGATAAAGGAAGTTGTTGGAATCGTAACCGGTCATGGTTTTACAGCAAAAACAAAACCTCATTCTTATGCTGCATCAAATATCGCAGACCGTTATACTTAGGGAATAGGGGAGAATATGTTTGGTTTACGAAAAGAAATAAAAAAGACTAGAACGAGAAAGAAAACTGTTCGTAAAGATCTCGAGTGGAATGTGGACGGAAAGCTTCAAGAGCAGTTGGAACAAGTAATCACGGCTATCGGTTTTGACCATGTGAGGCCGGGAAGGGTTTTTTGCTACAGAACTTACAATTCAAAAGCGCGGGCATATGCAAGAATTTGGGCATTCCCCAAAATATTCCAAGAAGTTTTAAGAGTAGAACCTGCATATGTTATCGAAGTATTGTCCGAGAAATTCGACAGGCTTTCAGACCAGGATAAAGTAAAAGTATTAATACATGAGCTTCTTCATATCCCAAAAAACTTTTCAGGAAGTCTGCTTCCTCATAAATATGGCGGAAAAAGAATAGATCGCGAAGTAGAAAAAATTTATAAATTAATGAGAAAATGATTTACTTAATTCACGGCGACGACATAACCACCTCAAGGAAAAAACTTCAGGAATTTTTAGAAACAGACTCAAAAATTGCAAGAGTTGATGGCGAAAAGGCACAGTTTGAAATTTTACTGAATGAACTTTCTGCTCAGGATTTGTTTATTTCCCAAAAAATAGTGGTAATTGAAAATCCAAAAAAATATTTTACAAATAAGAAATTTTGGGATGAGATAAATAAGTTTTCTGACTCAAAAGATACGGATATTGTTGTTTGGGCAGATGAGGTTATTGATCTTCGTTCCGTTAAGAAATTTAGAAGCCCGAAAATCCAAAATTTGGAGTTGCCCAAATATTATTTCGTTTTTTTAGACGGTTTAATTCCAGGTCAAGGAGGAAAAGAACATGAGTTATTGAATAAATTAAGTGGACAGATGACAGCTGAACAAATATTTTATGCATTAGTAAAGCGCGTAAGGACATTAATTCAATTGAAAAACGGTAATAAAAGTGAGTTTTCGGATACAAAAAATATGCAGGATTGGCAGGCAGGAAAACTGCAAAAACAGGCAAATTTTTGGACAAATGAAAAATTAACAAATTTTTACGGAAAACTTTTTGAGCTGGAGAAAGGAATGAAAACGAGTAATTTACCACAAGAGCTTATCCAACATCTTGACATATTGCTGCTCTCCGAGTTATAGTTTTACTTACTGCTTTTTCGTCAGGAAAACGTCCAGATTTTCCCAACACTTAGCAATTAAAATAGTTGAATGGAAGAAGTAAAAACAAAAATTTCTCCCGAGGCATATGATAATCTTCAAAAGTGGTTGACCGAAGAAGAATTTTCCGAATATAAAAACGAGATAGAGGATGTAATCAAAAGGCAGGACTGGAAAGAATTAGAAGATGCATTTTATACCCATATTAGAATCGGAACGGGAGGAATTCGCGGGAAAATTGGTGCTGGTCCAAATAGAATAAATCTTCGGACTATCGGAGAGGCTGCACAAGGACTGGCAAACTTTATTGATGATTTTGGACAAGAGGCAAAAGATAAAGGGGTAATTGTCAGCCATGAAGTTCGCAAAAATTCAAGGAGGTTTGCAGAGCTAACTTGTGCCGTTTTAGGAGCAAATGGCATAAAAACCTTTCTTTTTGATGGGATTAGGGCAACACCGGAGGTTTCATTTGCTGTTCGGCATCTGGAGACAATAGCCGGAGTCCAGCTTACCGCATCGCATAACCCAAGAACCGACAACGGTTTCAAATTTTTCTGGACTGACGGTGGACAAGTCGTCCCCCCACTTGACCAAAAATTCATGCAACTCGTTTTGGATGTTACCGATATTAAAAAGATGAGTTTTGAGGAGGCTGAAAACCAAGGTCTTGTGAAATCAATAGGAAAAGAAGTGGATGAGGCTTATTTTCAAAAAATAAGAGACTTATCTTTAGTAAAAACGAGATCGGCAAAAATTGCATTCAGTCCACTTAATAGCTCAGGAATAACCAACGCATTGCCCATTCTTCAAAGGGAAGGATATGACGTTACTGTTTTGGCTGAACAGGCAGAACCCGATGAAAATTTTCCAGGAGCTTTTAGGGATTACATCAATCCTGAATTTGAAGAAGTATTGGCTCCTACAACGAAATTTGGAGAGCAAATAGGAGCAGATATGGCAATATGTACCGATCCGGATGGTTGTCGTTTTGCAGCTTCCTTTAGGACCGACATCAACTCCAATAAATTAACTTACTTTACGGCCAACGAGATTGCCTCTGCAATGCTTTATTTTATTCTTTCTTTATATCAGAAAGAAGGAAAAATGCTTAATGACTTAATTTATTTAAAAACCTATGCTTCTACGACTCTTGCTACTGACATCGCAAAAGCGTTTGGCATAAAGTTTGTCGATGACTTTTTGGTTGGTTATAAATGGATGGGGGAATACGTTGGAAAAATGAAAGATTCAAAGAATTTTATTTTCTCTTTTGAAGACACTTGTGGTTATTGTCGTGGGGATTTTATCCGTGATAAAGGCGGAGATATTGGAGCAGTAACTGCTGCAGAAATGGTGTCATTCCTCAAAGACCAAGGAAAGACAGTTGCTGACTACTTAAACGAAATTTACCTTAAATATGGCTACTACCGCAATGTCCTTTATCAGGTTGAATCATTCGGAAGAGAAGGTTTTGAAGATATAGTTAAGCTTTACAAGGCTTTTCGTGCTAATCCACCCAAAGAAATAGCTGGCTTGCCTGTAGTGAAAATTGTGGACAAACTTCCAGAAGATCAAAGAAAGCCCGAGAATTATAAAGCAGGTGTTACTGGGGACGAAATTACTTTTATCCTTTCCGAAGACGAGAGGATAAGATTGCTTACGAGACCATCCGGTACCCAACCTCAATTTAAATATTATCTTCAGACCTATGGTGAGGTGAATGGAGATCTGGAAAAAACAAAAAAAGAAGTAGACGAAATGGCGCAACGAATAGAAGATTCTTTTTATGAGTATCAGGATAAAATTTTAGGTAAAAAAGAGCGTGGCTTAAAAATTAAGAGCCACTGGTAAGTTTCTAAAGCCTAAGTAAGTGTTAAATTCTAAATATTAAATGGAGAATAATCAGTCAAATAACCCGCAAGATCCGTCTAATTTCAGGCAATTTATTTTAGATTTTCCAAACCAATTTGAAGAGGGTTTTAAGCTCGCAAAAGACGTAAAAGTCGAGGGAGAGTTCAATAAAGTTGTTGTTAGCGGGATGGGGGGATCGGCTTTGCCCGTAAACCTTTTAAATTCATATGTTTATGATTATCTTTCCCAAAACAAAGGAAAAATATCCCCGGTCATAATAATTCCTAATAGGTATTATCCTTTACCTCCTGAGTCTTATGATAAGTGTTTGAACATATTGAGCTCATATTCTGGGACGACTGAGGAGACAATATCATGCTTCCAGGAGACTTTGGACAATAAGCTTCCTTCAATTGGTGTTGCTCATGCCGGTGATGTCGAAAAGATGAGTCTCGGTTCATCAACTCCTTTTGTTAAGCTTCCTTATCCTTTTGATAATTTCCAACCGAGAATGGGAACAGGTTATTTCTTTAGTGCTTTTTACCAAATTTTGGTAAATCACGGGCTTGCTCCTGACAAGAGTCAAGAAATTATAGAAGGTGCAAAAAAACTTAACGAAAATATGAGTAATTTTGAAGAAAAAGGGAAAGCTTTAGCAGAAAAGATTAAAGGTAAAACACCAATAATTTACGCGTCATCAAAATTCTCCTCTATAGCAATGGTTTGGAAGATAAAAATAAATGAAAATGCAAAAACTCCTGCTTTTTGGAATTTCTTTCCGGAATTAAATCATAATGAAATGGTTGGTCACACAAATCCTCAAGCCAAATTTATAGCAATTATGTTACGGGATGGACAAGACCATCCAAGAAATTTCAAACGCTACGAAATTACGGCAAAATTGATAAATCAGAAAGGAATAGACACCCAGATATTGGATATGGAAGAAGGAAACGCTTTTTATAAAATCTTTTCCACAGTATTAATAGGAGATTTTACGTCATATTATCTAGCCCTGTCCTATAATCAAGATCCTACTCCGGTAGCTATGGTTGAAGATCTAAAACATATATTAGCAGAATCGTAACTTCTTCTTGACTTACAAACTACAATATCCGCATAATTTAATTGGTATGAAGAAAAAAAAGAAGGAGATAAAAAATTTAACATTATTTAACCTTAAAATTCTACTCCCATTCGTAATTATACTTATTTTTACTGCTATATTATACTTTGGAAAACACTGGGATTTATTTAGTGGAGAAAGGTTTTCCGTCGGCTATCCTAATTCTTGGAAAGCGGAAAAAACGACAGAACCGTTGGCCAAAGGAGTTTTTTTGAAAGGGAGTGAGGGCTCAGTTCAAATATTAGTAGGAAAAGGTTTTGGTGGGGGATGCGATCCTAAAAGCTTGAAGAGGGTAAAACTGGGAAAAAGTGATGTCGCGGCGTGCTCTTCGGTTGACAATAATGGCTTGGAAGTTTGGGGCATTTTGTCACCTTTAAACGGAGCTGCTGTTTCCGTAATTGCTCATGTTAACCCACCATACAATCAAAACAGAAAAACGATTTTTAACGTTTTCTCTTCTTTTAAGCCGCTGTAAATCTCTTGCATTTTTTAAAAAATTCCCCCACAATAGATATATGGTAAAGCCAACTGAATTTGTTGTGTCATTAAGGCAGGTTGATAAAGATGATACAAATGTTGTTGGTGGAAAAGGAGCCAATTTAGGAGAAATGATTCAGGCAGGATTTCCTGTCCCTCCCGGTTTTGTTATAACCGCAAATTCTTACTTCACTTTCCTTAAAAGAAACCAATTGACTGATAAGATAGGCCATCTTCTTGGAACCATCAATTTTGCCAGCACAGACTCGCTAAATCAGGTAGCAAGACATATAAGGAAAATTATTGTTGAATCTCCCGTTCCTCAAGATGTTGTTCACTCCGTTTTTTCTTCTTATTCTCATTTGGGGGAAAATCCCCTTGTTGCTATTCGTTCTTCGGCGACATCTGAAGACTCCAAAGAAGCTTCTTTTGCGGGGCAAAATGAGACATTTTTAAACATCAAAGGCGAAGCGGCTTTAGTTGCAAAAGTTAGGGAGGCATGGGCGTCGTTGTTTGAGGCAAGGTCAGTGTATTACCGAAATGAAAAGAAAATTGACCATTTGAAGAACGGGATAGCGCTTGTTGTCCAAAAAATGGTGGAGTCGGAATGTTCGGGAGTTATGTTTACCGTAGATCCTGTCACTAACAGGAAAGATAGAATTGTTATTGAGTCAATATACGGTCTTGGGGAATATATAGTTCAAGGAAGGGTTAATCCTGACCATTATGAAGTAAGTAAAACTAATTTCCACATTCTTAAGAAAACAAGATCAGACCAGAAAGTAATGTTGGTAAAAGCGAGTGTTGAAAATAAAGAAGTAAAAGTTCCTTTATTATGGCAAATCAGGCAAAAAATTAAAGACAGCGAAATTATTAAACTTGCCGAAATTGGGGCGAAAATAGAAAAGCACTATTACTTTCCCCAAGACATTGAGTGGGCAAAAGAAGATGGAAAATTATATATCGTCCAAACCAGACCTATAACAACCCTTGAAAATAAAGATTCCGACCAAAAAAAAGAAGTCGGAAAGACACCTTTCACCAAAAGCACCCACCCAATTTTGATTGGAGACCCTGCGAGCCCTGGAATAGGAATTGGCTGTGTTAAGATTTTGGAAAGCCCAAAGCAAATAGGAAAAATAAATCCCGGAGACATTCTGGTTGCTCCTTACACAAATCCGGATTATGTTCCGGCGATGAAAAAATCAAAGGCGATAATTACGGAGCAAGGCGGAAGAACATCACATGCCGCAATTGTATCGCGTGAATTTGGAATTCCTGCCGTAGTCGGTGTTCCAAATGCAACAAAAATCTTAAAAGATGGGCAAACAGTTACGGTAAACGGTAAAACAGGTGAGATATTTTCTGGGAGTATTGCTATTGAGCAAAAAAATGATCATATTGACTCTACCCGCTTTAAAACAGCAACAAAAATTTATGTAAATTTGGCAGAGCCCGAATTGGCAGATAAAATTTCTTTAGAAAATGTTGACGGGATAGGACTCTTGCGTGCGGAATTTATGATTGCTGAAATCGGTACCCATCCCAAAAAAATGATCGCTGACAAAAAAGAAAAAATATTTATTGAAAAATTAGCGGGAGGTCTTGAAACAATTTGCGCCGCATTTTACCCGAGACCAGTTATATATCGCGCGACCGATTTTAAGTCGAACGAATACCGCAATTTATCCGGAGGCAAAGACTACGAGCCTGTTGAGCCGAACCCAATGCTTGGGTATAGGGGCGCATTTCGTTATGTTCATGACCCGAAGGTTTTTAAACTTGAGCTTGAAGCAATAAAATTTGTACGAGAGAAAAAAGGATTAAATAATTTGAATTTAATGATCCCTTTTGTAAGAACTATTAGGGAGCTCGAAGCGGTTAAAAACATTGTGTCCGTCCATCTCAAGAGAAGCCATACTTTTAAGTTGTTTATGATGGCTGAGATTCCTTCAAACGTAATTTTAATTGAAGAATTCATTAAGGCTGGTATCGACGGCGTTTCAATCGGTTCGAATGATTTGACAATGCTTGTTCTGGGAACGGATCGTGATAATCAGGAGGTTGCGTCTGAGTTTGACGAAAGAAACGAAG
>JAKAHW010000156.1 GCA_021825285.1 bacterium | reverse complement strand
CGATCCAGGAAAATATTTTTTCTTTTGGGTCAAACAAGGGAAAAACCTTTAACAAAGACAACCCCAAAACTACTTTCGCGGATGTTGCAGGAGTTGATGAAGCCAAGCAGGAATTATCAGAAGTTGTAGATTTTCTTAAAAATCCTGAAAAATATAGGGCAATGGGAGCAAGGACTCCGAAAGGAGCACTACTTATTGGCCCTTCAGGAACCGGTAAAACCTTGCTTGCGCGCGCAGTTGCAGGAGAAGCACAGGTTCCATTTATCTCAATTGCAGGTTCGGAATTTATGGAAATGTTGGTTGGAGTAGGAGCTGCACGTGTAAGAGATTTATTTGCGACAGCTAAAAAAACGCAGCCGGCAATAATCTTTATTGATGAAATAGATGCGATAGGAAGGCAGCGAGGAGCAGGGATTATGGGAGGCCATGATGAGCGCGAGCAAACACTTAATCAAATTCTTGTTGAAATGGACGGTTTTACTCCAAATGAACAGTTGGTTGTTATCGCGGCAACAAATAGACCTGATATTCTAGACCCAGCATTGGTTCGCCCGGGACGTTTTGACAGAAGAATACTGCTTCCCCTTCCGGATATTGAGGGAAGAAAAGCAATCCTTGGTATTCATGCAAGAAATAAGCCTTTTGCGCAAACTGTCGATTGGGAAAAAGTTGCAAGAAGAACTGTTGGATTTTCGGGAGCAGATCTTGAAAACATGCTGAATGAAGCAGCAATATTGGCAGCAAGACTCAATAAGAAATTAATTGATGAAGCAGATTTGGAAGAATCAGCAACAAAAGTAAAAATGGGTCCTGAGAAGAGGCGCATGCAAAGTGAAGATGATAAAAAGATTACGGCATTTCATGAGTCAGGCCATGCGCTTGTCTCATATTTTATGCCGCATACGGACCCGGTTCATAGGATTTCAATAGTAGGACGTGGTATGTCTTTGGGTCACACTTTAATTCCGCCAAGTATGGATAGGGTACATGAGACAAGAACCAGGCTTCTTGAAACAATCGCAACAATGCTTGGTGGACGAGCAGCAGAAGAATTAATTTTCTCTGAAATGACAACTGGTGCGGCTGATGATATTGAAAAAGCAACTTCTCTGGCCAGAACAATGGTTATTGAATATGGAATGAGCCAACTTGGACCAATAAATTATGATGTTGAAAAAGCCAGGATGATGGGCGAACCTTCAAGTATCTCAAGTGAAATGCAGTCAAAAATCGACGAGGAGGTAAATAGGATAATGAATGATTGTTTTGTCCAGGCTAAAAAAATCCTGAAAGTTAACAAATTAAAACTTGATAAAGTGGCAGGAGTTTTGCTTCAAAAAGAGACACTTGAAGGAGATGAGTTTGAAAAATTGTTAACAGAAAAGTCGGTTAAAAAGATTCCAAACGGCCCCACTGTTTAGTTTCTCCAAAATCTATTTGAAAACAAAAAGTGTATTAGGTGATATAATTTTTTTATGAACGGTTTTGCCCATCTTTTAGTTAGAAATCCCAAAGACGATGAGACACCGATAGAATCGGCAACTCAAATTTTCTCATCAGTTCTTTCTTATCCTTATATTCCTCTTTGGAGAAGAACTTATATCCATCCTTCCTCATATGCTTTCGAAATATTTTTAATTAAGCAAACCGTTTACCTTTACGTTACGGCACCCGAGGATAAAGAGACTCTTGTTTCAAGCGTTGTGTCCGCTTCTTTTCCCAAATCACATCTAACCAAAACAAATGATCCGATGGAGGAAGTTTTTAAATGCAAAAATTTAGCTTATGGGCAACTTGTCTTAAATTCATATCCTTATTTACCTATCAAAACTTATGCCGATTTTAAGGATGTTGATACCCTTTCCTCGCTTCTTGGATTTCTTTCCAAGCAAAATGATGATGTAAAAATGGCTGTTCAAATTTTGGTCGAACCGGCGACTTTTCCATGGCAATCAAAAGCAGTTGAAATGGCCGGACATATGCTTCTTGATACGGCAGCTTCAATTCCCGGAGATGTGACAAAAGCAAGATATGCTCAAAATCCGCAAAAGCTTCTTATGATGCAAAAAGCCGCGTTTCAAGGAGGGCACGCAGTTATCAGACTTATTGTAGGTTCAGACACTATAAATCCAAAGCCATATCTTGCAAACTTGGCAGGAACTTTTGGAAGCTTTTCTCTTGGAGAAGGGAACCAATTTGTTTTTAGGCGTCCATTAATTAGGAAAAAAAGGTTCTTGGAAAGGCTGAGAAACCGAAAACTTGGGCTTTTCGAAAAAAGATACCAAGTTTTAAATGCTCAAGAGCTTGCTACAATTTGGCATCCTCCGGGATTTTTAATGGCCGGGCTTAAAAATATTGCCTGGGGTAAAACATTACTTGGAGAACCGCCTGAGAATTTGCCGGTTTCACCCTCCGTAGTTTTAACGAAGGATGGGCAAATAGATGAAAAGTCCGCCGACGCCGAGGCTTTGGTGGATAAGCTGGATATTAATTTCTTTGCAAAAACTGAGTTT
>JAKAHW010000022.1 GCA_021825285.1 bacterium | reverse complement strand
AAGACTTAGCGCGGAAAGATCGTGTACCGTAATTGAAAAAAGCTCAGGAATTTTGACACTATGGGGATCAACCATAATAATTTCGTTTAAACCGGAGTCCTGAATCATTTTTATCACCACTTCGAGAGGAACGGCTTCGCCGGTTCTAAAAATATGGTCTGCACGCATGTAGGGGATGTAAGGAATTACTCCTATAACTTTATCTGCACCGTTTTTATTGAGAGCATCAACCAAAAAAGTAAGCTGCATAACCGCAGAGTCAACAGGAGATACAATTGATTTAACCAAAAAAACTTTTTCTCCCGCAATTTCCCTATTTATTCGAACACGCTGTTCCGAATCTGGAAATACAGTTATCTCAGGATAAATAATCTCAAATCCTGTGTTTTTTGCAATGCCTTCTGATAAATCCTTATTTGAAGAATCTCCAACAATTAACATCGAATTTATTTACCTCCCAATAATCCTCCGAGCCCTCCGCCCATTTCCTGCATTTTTGCTGCTGCTTTTTTCTGGGCTTTTTCGATTACGTCGTTCAATGCGTCTTTTAAATCTGACATATCTTCACCGTTTACCTTTACATATCGGATTTTCATGTCAGCCGTCATCTCGACATCTGCTCTTCCTTTTTGAGAAGAAACTACTATCTGTTTTAATTCGTTTTGAAGTTTTACTGCTTGTTTTCTTAATTCGTTAAGATCCCCTAACCCTTTTAATGGATTAAACATAAAATCACCACCTTTCCTTTAGATTATTATACATTAATTACTTCTTTCCTTCATCTGGCTTATAACGGTTGTTGCTTTGGGGCAAACACACTGGGGTTGCCCACAAGAAGGGCATCCGCTTCCATATTTTTCCCTCATAGAATCTTCCAATGAATATCCTTCGTACAAAATATCTAAACCGTTGGCGAGCGCAAATGACCAAGCAACAACATCCGCGAGTTCTGACTCAACAGGATCCATTCCGTCATTGAAGGACGCAAGACTCTGAAGTTTTTGCACATCATCGTAAGAAGCCGCTGAAAGCTCCCCTGCCTCCTCAACTATCTTTAAGCAAACTTCTTTTGCTTTTTTGTCTGAAAATTCGTTGTCTTTAAAGTTTACCGAATAAAGTTCTTTCAAATGGCTTTGCCATTCGCTAAGCGTTTCGGGAACAGGAACATCCCTAAATGGTCTTGGGTCAATTTCGGGAGGCACACATTCCTGACCTTTTGCAAGAACACATGGCATTTGGAAACAATGAGGGCATCCTTTACCGAATTTTTCGCTCATCGTTTTTTGAATATCTACTCCGGCCTCATTTGCGTAAGAAATTGTCCAAGCAAAAACTATAGTCAGGGCTTTATCCATAAGCTCTACCCCTTTTTCCCTTCTTGCAAACTGCCTCAAGTTTGTAGCGTTTCCTGTCAGTTTTCCCAGAATGGTATCCGGCGTATATCCGCAGCGTTCATTGTGGTCTGAATAAACAAAATCTATTTTCCTCTGAAGCTCTGCAAAACCCCAAGGTTTTGTTTCAGCTTTCTCAATCAAACCCCTATCTTGAGCAGTTATGTGGAAACTTCCTGCCTCTGGTATCATTTTTTAAGTTCTACAAAAATACGGACATTTCTTTTCAAAAGCTCTCCTGCTCTTTGCTCAAGAATTTTTAAAACTTTGTCCTCGCTCAATTTATCTTTGTGGAACTTGTATTTAGTCTCAAATCTTACTTCTTCTTCGCCAAAAGAAGCAAGCTTACATCCGCGTAAAATTCCGGCAATGGAATGGTTGTCTTTTTTAACAGTATCCAGAAGCGCTTTGAAGAAATTTTCAGAAACAATTGCGGGCTTAAATAAGTCTCCGTGTTGCGCTTCTTTTTTTGGCGCTTCTTCTACTCCCACTTCTTTGGCTTCCTGAACAGTTTCTGTCTTTACTTCAATTACTGCATCTTTTTTTGTAGAAGACTCGGATACAAAGGAAGCTTCATTGGTTTCGGTTAAACAGAAGTTGATTACAGAAAGCTCAAGCGGCAATTGCGGCAACACGGAAGCCTTAATATCTTTATAACTTTCGTTAAAATATGAAACAAGAACTTTTAAATCTTCTATTTCTAAATTTAAAACATCCTCAATTTCTTCAGGAAATCCGTTTTTTTTAAGCAACAAGCGATGCAGAACTTCCACAATTTTTTCGTTAACCAATTCAAAGTCAATTCCCTTTTTATTAAATTCTTCAATGATTTCCAAAGCTTCTTTTGTTTGGCGTTTGGCCAAACAATTCACAAGTTTTAAAACTTCTCCCTCAATGCTTTCTGTTTTGTAAACTTTATCGAGAACTTCAAGTGTAATTTCTTCTACTCCGCCTGCCAAAGAAAGTTCTTCCAAAATTTTGGCAGCATCACGAAATGAACCGCCCGATAATTTGTAGACCTTCCCAAGAACTTCTTTTTTTATTTTTATTTTCTCGCCTTTTACGATTCGCTCCATTGACCGGACAAGCTCCTCTTTTGTGGGTTTTTCAAACGGAATATGGAACGTTCGGGAAGCTATTGTGGGAGGCACTTTCCAGAGTTCGGTTGTACAAAGGATAAAGACTACATGCGATGGCGGCTCTTCCAAAGTTTTTAAAAGCGCGTTAAAAGCATCATTTGTGAGCATGTGAACCTCATCAATTATGTAAACTTTCTTGGGCAAAGTTGAGGGTAGAAATTTTACTTTTTCCCGTAGATCCCGGATTTCATCAATTCCCCGGTTAGAAGCAGCATCTATTTCGATTACATCAATATTCGAACCGTTGGTAATGCTTTTACAGGCATCGCATTTGTTGCATGGCTCGATACTTTTTTCCGAACGTTTTTCGCAATTAATTGCTTTTGCCAAAATTCTTGCCGAAGATGTTTTTCCCAAACCTTTTGGACCTGTGAATAAAAATGCGTGAGGAGTTTCCTTGGATAAAATAGCTGCTAAACGTTCTCGAACCTTGCCTAAATCAAGCTCTTCAATTGTTTGAGGTCTATATTTTCGATAATATACCATATTGAGAGAATATATCAAAAGTCTCTGCTAAGTCCGAAGGACGCAGCAAGAGTTATTGATATACTTTCTGTAATAAACCATATTCTTTAAGCTGGAACATTATACTACTTGCTAATTGCCAAACGCTAGACACTATTCGTGGTGTTGCCCTAGAAGATGAAGGACTCCGTGTTCTACAAGTTCATTTATCTTTTCATCCACCAACATGTTTTCTGCTGAAGCTTCTTCAATAACTTTTGGATAGGAAACTACGACATCTCCTAAAAATAAAATTTCTTTAGGAAGAACAAATCCTTCTCCCTCTGTTTGGGAAAAGGAAAGGACATTGGTGGTTTTATCTAAATCCCGATATTTTTTATTGAGTTCCTTCATTTTCCTGTCCCCTACTATGGCAACAGAAACCTCAGCAGGACCCATGACACCATTTTTTACAACAGTGTCAATGACTATTTGCTTAATTTTTTTTCGGTTGACTCTATACCTGCTTTCAACGAAGATTGGAACGGAAATATCGTGCATTTAACTTTTTAAGCAGCTTTTTTATAAGCCATTTGCTTTGCAAATTTTCGGGCTAATTCTTTTCTAAATTTCTTTGCAAGCGAAGGCTTCAAATAAAACTCTCTTTTTTTCATTTCCTGGATAATTCCTTCTGACATTACTTTTCGCGAAAATTTGCGAATCATAGCATCAGCTGAATCTCCCGGTTGTTTTTTTACGTATACCATAAAACAAAAACACCTCCTTTACCCTAAGGCTAAGCCGAAGGGTTACCTTAATGAGAAAAACTCAACAAAGCTTGTATATTATATTACAAGTAAGTATTAAAGGAAAGCGTTTTCGGGTAAAATTTTTCAACAAAAAAACAAAAATTTACTGAGGATGGACAGGAGAGATGAGGTGGAAATGCAGATGTGGAACAATCTGCGCCCCTCCCCCATTTACTTCTATTTTATAACCTTTTCCCACCAGCCCTTTTTCATCAATCATTTTTTTAATACCTAAGTTTATAGCATTGATAACTGATTCTAAAGCATCTTTAAAATCCTCGACATGCTCTTTTGGAACTATCAATAAATGAGTTGCGGCTTTAGGATGAATATCGGGGAAAACAACAATATTCTCATCCTGATAATCAAGCTCCTTTGGAATTTCCCCCCGAATAATTTTGCAAAAAATACAATTCTCCATTTCGTAAAGGATACCAACAAATATGCCTCAATTCAAGGTCTTTGTATGTTGATTAAGCAATTTACTTATGTTAAATTATTACCCGAATGTCAGCCGAAACAAGATGCGGAAAACCACTGCCCGGGGAATGTAGACCACAAATTCCACCAAACACAACAATTAATGTTAGCCCGAGAAATCAAACAAGGCTTAACCCGCTTTTGTGTAAAACGCTTGGTTTTGTTGATAAAACTTCAAGGCAAATGAAAGATGCATTCGTCCAGGCACTAATTGCATATCAGACAAACAAAGACAGATCCCATGGACCTATTTTGGCAGTTTTAACAGCAGCAGGAATGACAAGACCTAGATTTGCCCTATATGATGCGTTTACCTCTAAAGATTTTCTTGATAAGACCGGCCACCCGGAAAGAAGAATTGGGAAAGACAGTCTTCTTCTCGTGTTCCATCTTCCGGAACCGGTAGCACAGCTTTGGTTTCTTGATAAAAGAACAAAAAGAAAAAGAGCAAGACAAATGATGGAATCGGGAAAAGAGATTATTGAATGGGGAAGGTTTAGGTCACCTATAACAAGAGTGATGTGGACAAATATTGATTTATATTCTTCGCAAAGCAGCAAACTTGAATTTGAAAAGATAAATGGGCAAAGCCAACACCACCCGGATTTATACCATTATATGTTTGAGGTGAAGCTGCCAAGCGGAAAAACGCATACTACCTCCAGGGCTCCCATGAAGACGGCTTAAGTATTTTATCTTGAACCTTTTTAATTTCTTTTCTTGCTTTTTGTGCCAGTCTTTCTTTTAATGAAATGGGTTCTACGGCTCCTTGATTGTAAGCTGTTTGGAATCTATCTTTAAGACTCTGACAAAAAACTCTGGTCTTCTGGGAATTTGATAAATCTCTTCCTTCAATACTTAATAAACCGGCTACATACTCCTCCTCTGCCCTGTCAATCCCCACCCCAACCCTATTTTTTGCTTTTCCTCTCTTGGTTCCTTTCTCAAATTTATCCACCAATCCACCAAGAAGAATGTTCTTAGATGGGTCGTCTTCAGATTGCATCCTCAAATAGCCAAACAAAAAATTAGCATCATTCGGGGAAAACGAAACCACTTTTCTTCGGACAAAATTCTCTGCAGCCTCGACTACCCTTCTTGCATCAAGTTCAACTGCCGCCGCCATAATTTGGATTTTACATTTGCTGTTCTAAAAAAGCAATTGGAGAGATTTATCTTCCAATCTTGAACTCTACTACATCTCCATCTTGCATTACATAATCTCGTCCCTCAAGCCTTGCTTTTCCCGAATTTCTCGAACCACGCCAACCTGCATTTAAAACAAAATCGTCAAATGAAACAACTTCTGCTTTTATAAATTTATCCATAAAATCCGTATGGATTTCACCGCTTGCCTCAACTGCTGTCGAACCTTTTTTAATAGTCCATGCTCTGGCCTCAATTTCTCCGCAAGTCAAAAATGAAATCAACCCAAGCTTTTCATATGCTTTTTGTATCAACCGCTCCAATCCTGATTTCTCAACTCCTAATTCTTTCAAATATTGTTTTTGATCTTCTTCAGAAAGTTCTGACAATTCTGACTCGACTTTTGCGCAAACGACAACAAAAATATCCAGATTTAAACTCAAAAGATCTGCATATTTTTTAATTGTCTCTTTATTTTTTTCATCCGAATATTCATTTTCCGAAACATTTAAAACTATTATTTCAGGCTTAGAAGATAACAATTGCAATTCCCTTACTGCCTCTTTTTCATCATCTGTTAACGAAACATTTCTTGCCGATTTTCCGGTATTTAGTTCTTTTGTCAGCTTTTCAACTAATCCTCTTTTCAAAGCATCCGTTTTTAATGCTTTTTCATTCAATTTTGAAAGTGTCTGGAGATCTGAAAGAACAAGTTCTGTTGTAATCGTTTCATAATCATCTTTTGGCGTCACGCTGCCCTCGCGGATAACGTTCTTGTCCTCAAAAGCGCGAACCACATGCGCAATAATTTTAACTTCGCGGATATGGGATAAGAATTTATTTCCAAGACCTGCGCCCTCCGATGCGCCTTTCACAAGTCCCGCAATATCTACAAATTCAACTGTTGCAGGTTTTAATGGAGGAAGCGAACCCATTGAGTGTTCTTCTTTGGTAATTTCTGCCAATTGAACTAAACGCTCATCAGAAACAGGGACAACGCCGACATTCGGCTCTATTGTTGCAAATGGATAATTTGCAGCCAAAGCCGCCTGCTTTTTTAAAAGCGCATTAAACAACGTAGATTTCCCAACATTTGGAAGCCCAACAATACCGACCGATAAGTTCATGAAGCTAATTATAGCAAAATTGTCTATTGCTTTGTTAAGGATTGTTCTGCGAATATCCGGCTTGCTCTGCTGCTAATTGGAAAAGTTTTAAAGCGAATCTTTTATCTGCAATCGAAGGATGAAGCCTTCTGTATCCGGCACCATAAATTTCGGGCAATGTCGAAAGCGCAGTAGCAATTCCTTCATCTAGTTCTCGTTCTTGCGGGCTCCTAAACAATCCTTCAACTTCATCTAGACTTTCTACGCCAAGTGAACGACACATTCTAATAAAAGCTCCTGCTCCGGGTTCTATTTTATCCTGAATATATTTCGAGACAGCTGAAGGACTTAAATCACTATCCAAAGCTAATTCTGACTGCGATCTTCCGGTAGCAGCTAACCGTCCTGACACAAATTGTCCGAATGTCTGCGGGTTTCCTTCTGGTCCAGTTCTTGCCATGAAGCTAATTATAACAAAAAGTTGCTTTTAAATCAGGCAAGGATTTTTAGCGGGGGGAGGCGCAATACAATGCAGGATTTTACGAATTACTTTCTTGCGTTCAATTCGGATTGTGGAGGTAAGATTATAAATCCATGTTTGTATTCAGCTCCTTCTGGTAAAGGTGGCTTGTTAAAAGGATGCAAATTATTTGCTTGCAAATGTAGAGATAGTTTACCAATGGTTGCTGCGGCAAAACCATCCAGCATATCGTGTAAGTCATACAAGACATCTAACTCAGCTTCACGAATTGGAATTTTTGGGTCTTTTTCGTTTTGGCCAAGGACATCTGTTTCAGTCGTTGACTCATTGATAAGCCTTGCAACAGCGTTAGCGTGATCTTCCATTCTCGCGGCAAGCTCTCTTCTTTCCATAACGACAGGATTATCTCTTAAAATTTCAATTGATACCGGAAGCATTGTTCTTCTTTCTGAAATATTTGACATGCCGGAATTATACCATAAAACAAGATCTTATCGAGGCGAGGTGGAGGGGACGTTGGCTACAGCGATTTTTAAACCGCCACCAAGATCTCTTACTTGATTTGCCTGCTCTTTTACAAGCTCGCTTGCAGCAATAACCTCATCCAAATAAGTATCCGAATAATCTAATAGGTCTTTGAGCACTTTATCCTGCACAGCCTTTTTTTTACATTTTATAAATATTAAAATCACCTTTTCCTATCTGTTCTTTTGCCATTTTTTCTACATTTGCCCTTGCAATTGGATCTTTGTTCTCAAGTGCCCCGACATAATCACCTATGTCTATATGCTTTACATCCAAAAAATAAACCCTTAAAGCCTCAAATACCACTCCTGCTCCTGCGTGATATGACCATATTGCCAATCCCTCATTTCCACCAAAAAGCGCTTTGTTCTTTTCCAAATATCTTCCCGCCGCAGCAATACTTTTTTCAGGATTTGACCGTTCATCAACTGATATTTCTGGATTTATGATTAGCCCGTTTTCTATACCGGCAGCTGGCAAAAACTGCATTATTCCACGTGCACCAATTTTATTAATAACATCTTCCCCTCCTCCGCTTTCAACAGAACCAATTCCACTTATTGCCTCTTTAGAAATCCCATAGGCCTTAGCAGTCCCTTCCATTGATTTTTGGTATTTTAAAGGTATTGCCATATGCTCTTGGAAAAAACCAGGCTTTGCAGCAATTCTACCTTTGAACATATCCACTTCTTGTCTTGCTTGTGCTTTTTGGGATTCATCCAAGTTGCCAAAAACCTTTTCAAAAAGTCCCTGACTTACCGTAATGCTTTCAACTTCAATCGTCTTATTTTCTTGAGGCGCTTGAGGTTCTCGAGGCAAAAATGTAACACTCACGCCATTGTCTTGACTCTCACTACTTATACTCTGGCTTATGTTATTTACCACAGCTCTTCCGGCTGCTATGGTCCCGACAGCTGCAAGTGCCAATGGCAAAACTCTACCTGCCCCTCCCCCTCCTTGAGCTTTCTTATTTGCTAATCTCTTAGGTCTAGGATATTCTCCAGAACTTTCCATTAATTCAGTATAGCAATACTATTGAAAGTTTAGAATAATGAGCTTGAAGCAAACAAACATTTTACTTAGGCGGTTGAAATTTGGAGCATTCTTCCCTATGTTTATCACAGTACGCATCGCATTCAGATTGAGATTTGCATCCTCCTGGACCGACAGCTCCCGCCGGCATTGACCCCTGCGAACCTCCGCTTCTTCCACTATCAATCTGGCCGCCGTCATTTTCTGGCCCCTTCGGTTTGATTCCAAAAATTCCCAGAATGGAAGCAATAAATTTTTGGAAGAAATTCCTGGTATCTTTTTTTCCAGCTTTTCCGCCAAAATCATTAATTTCTTTTCCATAATTAGGCTGGCCCCTAACTTCTGTCTGCACCTCTTTCCCAATTTTTGCTTCATATTTTTGCGCATAATCAACTACTGTTTTCATTGATTCCTTAGAACACCCTCCCCCGCCCTTTTTTCCGGATTCGGTCAATGTCTTCTCCATACCTTGATGAGCTTTAGTAAAGGCATCACAATTTGTTGTCTTTGTGTTATAAATCGAAACTCTTTTGAGATTTTTAAGATTGTTAAGACAAGACAAATCACCGTTTATATCAGGATTTCCAGGATACTCATCCGCTATTCCCAGTTCTTGGAGATTTGTAAGATTTTTGAGCGAACAAATATTCCCTTTGACATAAGTACCGCTAAGATAAAGTGCTTTTAAGTTCGGCATATTTGCAAAAACAGAAATGTCACCTTTTATATTCGTGTGGGTCATGGCAAAAGTTTCAAGCTTTGTTAAATTCTTCAAACAGGAAATATCTCCCGTTATTTTTGGATCGAACGCAAACTTTAAGCTTCTGAGTTTGGCGGCGTCTTTAAGCGAACATATGTCTCCTGAAACTTCAGGATTTGAGTACAAACTAAAGACTTCAAGATTTGTTAAATTATTAAGGTCTCTTATGTCACCTTTAACAGTTTTGTCTGTAGCATCTAGGTATTGCAAACAAGTTAAATCCTTAAGCTGTGAAACCTCTTTTAATGCATCCTTGTTAGTTAATTGCTGGAAGGATTCATCGGGATAAGTCATTTGAAAAATCTTGTTAGTAGAAGTTGTCAAACCTCCCGATGAACATGGCCCTATATTCTCACCTAACACTTCTTGCGGAGAAGAAACTGTAGATCTGTTTACGACAATAAAACCTGCTAAACCAACTAAAGCAAGCAGAACTACTAACATGGGAAGTTTTTGATTCTTAAATAGCTTTTTCTTCTTAAGTTGGAGCTTTGAATGTTTCGGCATTAATTAAAATATAATTCAATAAATAAAGTTTTGTCAAGTAAGCCAAAGTCTTTATTTTTGTCTGAATTTACATTTTAAAAACTTGTTTATAGCTATTGAATTTTAGCGATCTATTGGTTTGAATTCAAGCGCTCCCGCTCTTTTTCCCTGTATAATAAAAGCCTATGTACAATACGCAAAAACAAATTCCGCGGTTCATGCTTATAGGGCTTTCTGATCCTTTGAAAAGCAAGGAAGAAATGTTTTCCGATTTTGACGAAGTAGAATCACTGGTTACAACATATGGCGGAAAAGTGTATGCAGCACTTGTGCAGAACAAAACCCGCGGCAACTATGGCACCTTTATCGGTGAGGGAAAAGTCGAAGAAGCCATAGAAATGGTAAAGGAAAACAAAATCGATATCGTTGCCATAAATGAAACCTTAAAACCAAGTCAAATTCACGAGCTATTCCTTGCATTCCAAAAAGTAAATCCGCAAATTATTGTCTGGGACAGGGTAAGTCTTATTCTTGAGATTTTTTCAAAACACGCCTCAACCGCGGAGGCAAAACTCCAAATCCGCTTTGCAAAATTAAGGCAAATGGGGCCGAGAATTTATGGCATGGGTATGGAAATGTCCCAGCAAGGCGGAGGAATCGGAGGAAGGGGAATTGGAGAAACAAACACGGAACTAATGCTGCGGCATTGGAAACTTGAGAAAAGAAAAATACAAAAAGAGCTATCCGCTCTAACAAAGCGCAAACAATCCCAAATTGACCAAAGAAAAGAAGCCGGACTTCCTACAATCTCTCTCGTCGGATATACAAACGCAGGAAAAACAACCTTGTTTAATCGTCTTACCGGCCAGCATGATCTTGTCGAAAACGCGCTTTTTGCAACACTTGACAGCTCAGTCAACAAATTTTACCTTAAGGATTTAGGAAAAGAAGTTTATTTATCCGACACAATTGGTTTTATTAAAAACCTTCCACCGCAACTTATAGACGCTTTCAAATCCACTCTTCTTGAGACAATCCACGCAGACTTAATCCTTCACGTCATCGATGTTTCAGACCCGCGGATGGATGAAAAAATCAAAACGGTTGAGGAAATTTTTGAAGAATTAAAAATCGATAGGAATAATGTAATGTATGTGTTTAACAAAGTCGAAAACGAAGGACTAAACAAAGAACAACTTTCGGAAAAATACAAAGATTTCAACCCAATTTTCATCAGCGTAAAAAATGATGAGGGAATAGAAAATCTCCTAACCACCCTCTCCAATTCCTTAAAAAATTAAACACAAGTTTACCCTACTATTTTATTCCTTTGGGGCGGAAGAGGTAAAAATATACGACGGGAATGAAGAAAAGCATTATTGTTCCTGAAAATGTAAGACCGGCGATAATTGCGCCGCCAAGTCCGCGCCATAAAGGGTTTGATAAAGTTATCGGGACAAGACCTGCAATTGTGGCAAAAGTAGTGAGCGCAATTGGTTCGAGTCGGGAACCTGCCGCATCCACAATAG
>JAKAHW010000155.1 GCA_021825285.1 bacterium | reverse complement strand
AGATTTTGAAAAACTTCGTAAAGGTAAATCTTTTATTTTTTATTCTATTGCCGGATTATTATTGGCAATATTCGGATTTGTTTTTATAGAAATAATTACAGGAGATATCTTAAAAATTCCCGGATTTAGTTAATAAATATGCGCAAATTACTGCCCATCATACTGTTTTTTGGTTTCATCTATTTTTTCTTCTTTAAAGGAAATGTTTCTGCTCAAACGTGGGTTTCGGATTCTGAAGTTACTTTTGTCGGAAAGACAGGGGCACGTTCCGGCGAATTCCTAGACTGGACTCTACAAAATTACGATTGGGTTTGTGTTACAAAGGCAGCAGATAAATGCAATAACGCTCAAAATCCCTTAATACCTTTTTGGGTTTTAGTAAGAAATATTGTCTATGCTTTGGTTGCGCTGTTCGTATTGGCAACGGCATTTATACTTGTTATCACCCGCGGTCAAAATATCACTTTGATGCGTTTTCTTCCCAGGTTTATTTTTATTATTGCCTTAATAACTCTATCTTTTTCTTTAATCCAATTTATTTATATTGCAGCGGATATAATTCAGGGATTTTTCCTTAAGCCGGGAGGCCACATAATCGGCACACAAGACCTTTTATATATAGGTTTTGACTACAAGTCTTTCACAGGTTACAGGTTGCAAGGCTCCCAATACGACGAAAGTGCTTTTATTTCGCTTCTTTTGGTTAGGCTTACCGCAATTACTTATTACGTAATGACCGGAATACTTTTGGTGAGAAAAATTATTCTTTGGTTCTTTATTATTATTTCTCCTGTTTTCCCGCTTCTTCTTTTTTATTCTCCAATTAGAAACACAGCGAAAATTTGGGTAGGTGAGTTTTTCCGATGGTTGTTGTACGCTCCTTTATTTGCAATTTTTCTTCAAGGTCTTGTAGTTCTGTGGCGCACCAAAGTTCCCTTAGCATTTGATTTTAGCAAAGTAGGGAGTGTTGTTTATCCTACTGCCGTTAATATTCTTCTAGCAGGTCCGGGACAAGCCATTTTTTATCGAAGTCCTACGGATTCAAATAGCGTAAATTTAAGCGACACTTTCGCTTTGTACGTAGTTGCTCTGCTTATGTTGTGGGTTGTAATTCTTTTGCCATTTTTACTCTTGAAGATCTTTTTGGATTACATTGGAACTTTATCTTTTGCTAATAGCTCGGTAGTTAAGCAAGTTATGAGTAGGAATTGGGGCAATTTGCTTAATCCTTCCAAGGGTGTTCCTCCACCGCCTCCACCTGGTGCTCCGACTTTACCGCAAGCAGCCGGAATGGCCAGGTCTTTGCCATTTCTGAATAAAAGGCAGACTACGATTAATAACTTTACCGCGACACCAGCAGCAGTTAGGGAAAGCAGCGAAGTTCTTCATCTTACAAATCTTTCAATTCCGCGAATGCGAGATGTTGCAAAATATGAGTCTTCTCTTATGTCAAAGGATGTAAATAAAAACCAGGAAGTTTCAAAATTCCACAATACGCTTCAGAAGATTGCTGATCCAAATGTGGTTTCTGTTGCTGGAGAGAAAGAAAAGTTCACCACCGTTAGGGAAAAATTGGTTCAACAAAAAGCAAAAGGAAACCCAATTGCTGCTTCAATTCTGTCAGCATCCGAGGCAACAAGAAAAACTTCAAGAGCTCAGGTAGCGGGCGTCCCCGGAAGCGCACCGGCGATTACAAAACTTAAAGATATGAACTTGCCTGTAGTGAATAAAGTACAACAAGTAAGTATTGAGGATTATGAGGAAGTCAAAAAGATGTGGCTTGAGAATTATCAGACAATTGAACCTCCAAAAGGCCTGGATGGACAGCAGGTTGAAAGAGAAGCATGGATCAAAGACGATGTAGAGAAGATCAATCAGGCTATTTCTCTTCTTTCTTCAGTGGAGCCTAATAAGGTTAACGAGGGTATGGAATTGGTTTCAAATATTCTTCCATTCTTGCTGATTGGAGGCTTTTCAAAGACTGAGGTTATTTCGTATCTTAAAGCAAAGCAGGAAGCCGCACGTACAACTTTGGGAGATATGACTAAAAAGGATCAGGAAGAAGATACGTTTATGTCAACAACTACTTCAAAAACGGAAAAGCCGAAAGTGATGCAAATGGAAGAAAAGAAGGAATTAACTTTTGGAGATGAAAGTAGAGAGCCGGGGATGGGTGAAAAGAAAGAAGGTGGAGCTGAATCTGGAGAAAATACAGAACCCGAAAGACTAGGTGAAAGTGAATTTAATTTTAATGACGAAAAGAGCCAGGTAAATGCTGTTCCTGGAGTGAGCCAAAACCAAAACGTAAATCCGGGAACTCATGACCTAAGCAAGCCAGAAGATAAAAAAGAGGATAAAGTATAGCAATAATGAGTTAATTTCTGTACAATATTTAGAACTGCCTATGTTTGGAAATTTATTTAATCAACGGAAAACAGGAACTGATGATAATACGCAGGATGTTTCAAAGCAAACTACTACAACTTCGGTTTCTTCATCTTCGACAGGTTTTGTGCCG
>JAKAHW010000021.1 GCA_021825285.1 bacterium | reverse complement strand
TAGATTTGTCTGCCTTTTTTTTGCGTGCCATTTTTACCTCCTTCCGGGCAGAAATCTAGGGCGGGAGCGACGGGACTCGAACCCGCGACCTTCTCCGTGACAGGGAGACGCTCTAACCAACTGAGCTACGCCCCCAAACATGTGGGAGCAAGATCCCGATATTTTGGTATAGTATCAAATATATGAAGCTGAGTCAATGTTTTTGGTGTATAATTTAGGTTGGAAAAACAAATTCTATAGAAAATATGAATAACGAAGAAATTGCAAGACTTCTAAGGAAAATCGCAGCCGCATATTCTATAGAAAACGAAAATAAATATAGATTTCAAATAATAGCCTACACTAAAGCCGCAGATAGCATAGATAGCCTTTCTTACGAGATTAAAGATGTTATTAAGAACCCTAAATTTAAAATTCCAGGAATTGGCGCATCTATACGAGCTCATTTGGAGGAACTTTCTAAAAACGGGAAAGTAAAACATTTTGAAGAAGTTTTAAGTAAAATTCCAGCTTCGGTGTTTCCGCTTTTGGATGTTACCTCTTTTGGTCCTAAAAAGGCGTTTAAGCTTGTTGAAGCCCTTAATCTTAAAGATCCCGAGACGGTAGTCGAAGACGTTAAAAATGCCGCATTCCAAGGCAAAATTGCCACTATCCCCTCCTTTGGAGAGAAATCTCAAGAAGATATCATCCAGGCAATAGATGAATTCAAATTGGGAAAGACTAAGACCAACAGGATGGCTCTTCCATTTGCTAATGAAATAGGCGACAAGATAGTTTCATATTTAAATACGGAGAAAACAGTCCTTAAGGCAATGCCATTAGGAAGCTTAAGACGAATGAAAAGCACAATTGGGGATGTTGATATTGCTGTGGCCTCCTACGAACCAAAAAAAGTTATTAACCACTTTGCTGAATACCCGCTAAAAGACAGGATTATTGAAAAAGGAGATATTTCCTCTTCCTTAATTACATCCGGAGGCAAACAAGTTGACCTTATGGTGCTTGAGCCTGAACAATTCGGTTCGCTTCTTCAGCACTTCACCGGAAGCAAAGACCACAACGTTGCTTTACGCGAATTTGCTATTAAAAAAGGGTTGTCTTTATCCGAAAAAGGCATAAAACTAAAAAACGGGACTACGAAAACTTTTGATAATGAAGAAGATTTCTATAAATTCCTGGGAATGGCCTGGATTCCTCCTGAAATTCGGGAAAATCAAGGCGAAATTGAATTGGCTTTAAAAGACAATTTACCCGAGTTGATTGAGCTCAAAGACATAAAATCAGATTTTCACCTTCATTCCGATTTCCCTATTGAACCAAGTCACGATATGGGAAAAAATTCCATGCAGGAAATGACGAAATATGCAAAAGAACTCGGATATGAATATCTTGCATTTTCTGAGCATAATCCTAGCATATCCAAACACACTAAAGATGAGATTTATTCTATATTATCGAGCCGTAAAGAATATATTGAACAACTAAATAAGAGTAATAAATATGTTCGAATAATAAATATGCTCGAAGTAGATATTTTGCCTTCAGGTGAACTTGCTATTGATGACAAAGCGTTTGAATTTATCGATGCAGCAATAGTTTCAATCCACAGCAACTTTTCCTTAAACAAGGAGGAGATGACTTCTAGGGTAGTAAAAGGTTTGAGCCACCCAAAAGCAAAAATCCTCGCCCACCCTACTGGAAGACTCATAAACTCAAGAGCAGGATATGAGCTTAATTGGGAAAAGATTTTCAGCTTTGCTAAGGACAATAATAAAGCTCTTGAGATAAATGCTTGGCCTGCTCGCCTTGATCTGCCTGACAACTTGGTAAAACAAGCAAAAGACAAAGGAATTAAATTCGTAATCGACACAGACAGTCACGCTACTTACCAGATGGATAATATGTTCTACGGAATAGCTGTGGCAAGACGCGGTTGGTGCACGAAAGAAGATGTTCTAAACACCCTACCCTACAAAGAATTTATGTCGTGGCTATCTTTGCAATAAAAATTTGACATTTGGACTAAATTGTGCCAAAATTACCATATTCCTAAGAAAAATTGAATATATGTTTAACCCACTAATTGTCCTCGGAATAATCTTCGTAGCAGTTGCTTTTTATCTATGGCTTACATACAACTCTTTGGTTGTCCTTCGTGAAAGAATCAAAGAGGCATTAAGTGGAATTGACGTCCAGCTCAAAAGGCGTTATGACCTTATTCCAAATTTAGTCGAGACAGTCAAAGGGTACGCAAAGCACGAGAAAGAAGTATTTGAAAATGTTACAAAAGCCAGAGCCTCTCTTATGCAGGCTGAAACTCCTCCAGAAAAAGCAAAGGCAAACAATATGCTTGCCGACACATTAAAAACCTTATTTGCAGTCGCAGAAAATTACCCGACACTTAAAGCAAGTGATAATTTCTCAAAATTACAAGAAGAGCTTTCGGATACAGAAAACAAAATTTCCTATTCAAGACAATTTTATAACTCAAATGTCCTGGAGTACAACTCGAAAATAAAAATGTTCCCGGCAAATTTAATTGCTCGGCAGCTAGGTTTTAATGAAGAGGAATTCTTCGAAACAGATGAAGGCGAAAAAGGTAACGTTAAAGTCCAATTCTAGTCCCCGCTTTTAACCTTATTCACATCTTTTATGGTAAAATATATCCACTCTATTCACTAATAACTATTTACTATTTTCTAGAATATGACTATTTACAACACAGTAAGCTCCAATAAAAGAAAAACGTGGCTGGTCATGTTTTTGTTTATAATTTTTTTCCTCACTGTTTCTTATATTTTAGGAAAAGCTTTAGGGTATGGGTTAAGTTTTGCAGGAGTAATGCTCGTTATTTCCGGTTTTATGTCTTTTTTCTCCTACTACTATTCTGACAAGCTTGTTTTATCGATGTCTGGAGCAAAACCGGCAGACGAAAATCAATATCCTGACCTAGTTCACTCTGTTGAGAATATCTCAATAGCGACAGGCCTCCCAAAACCAAGAGTTTATGTAGTAGATGATCCTGCTCCAAATGCTTTTGCAACCGGACGTGATCCAAAGCATGCAGCCGTATGCGCTACAACCGGAATTCTTTCAAAACTGAAAAGTGCCGAACTTGAAGGTGTTATTGCCCATGAGCTTTCGCATGTCAAAAATTATGACACAAGGCTAATGGGAGTTGTTTCAATTCTTGTCGGATCAATTGCCATCCTTTCCAATGTTTTTATGAGATCCCTTTGGTTTGTTGGTGACGATGAAGATAGGCGAAGTAACGGCATTATTATGATAATTGGGCTTATCCTTGCAATCCTTGCACCTGTAATTGCAACCCTCATCCAGCTTGCAATATCAAGGCGCAGAGAGTTCTTGGCAGATGCCGATGGGGCTTTAATTACTCGTTACCCTGAAGGACTTGCCAGTGCTCTTGAAAAAATTGCAGGAGACAAAAATATATTAAGATCTGCAAACGTAGCAACTGCTCATTTCTATATTGAAAATCCATTCAAAACCGACACGGGACGAAAAGGTCAATGGTTTGTTAACCTCTTCTCTACCCACCCTCCAATTGAAGAAAGGATTAAAATCCTGCGCTCAATGTAGAAAAATCGAGTTATAATTAAATTATGGAGAATTTATTACTTGTCTTTGGAAAACTGGTTTTGAAATTTTCAAAAACCTTTAATCTCGGGCATGGATCTACTTGGCCAGGCCATATAGCCGTAGAATCAGATCCAAGGTTCGTAAAAAAGGTTTTAAACAAAAACCCTCACCTTAAAACAATAATTATTGCCGGGACAAACGGAAAAACCACTACGACTAAACTTCTCAAGCATATTCTAAAAAAAGATGGAAAAAAGGTTTTCTCAAATGAATCCGGAGCAAATCTTCTGAATGGTATTGCTTCCAGCATAATAAGAAACGCAGATCTGACAGGAAAGCTTCCATTTGATATTGCAATTTTTGAAGTGGATGAAAATAATCTTCCACTTGTATTAAAAGAAATCGAGCCGGATGTCTTAGTGCTTCTCAACCTTTTCCGCGACCAATTAGATAGGTATGGAGAGGTAAATACCATTGCTGTTAAATGGAAAGAGGCTTTATTGGAAATGGGAGACAAAACTATGATTGTTGCAAACGGTGATGATCCCGAACTTACTTACATTTCCCAGCTTTCTCAAAATAAAGTCGAGTTTTTCGGCTTGGATGAAAAAGAAATGGAAAAGAAAGAAATCACAAACGACGCGGACTTTCTTTTCTGCCCCAATTGCCAAAACAGGCTTATATTTAATTCACTGGTTTTTTCCCATCTTGGCAACTACAAATGTGCTAGCTGCGGCTTTACCCATCCGAAAACTACAACGTTTGCACAGTTCAAAAACCCATTATTCGGGATTTACAACAAATACAACTTAAATGCCGCACTACTTGTATCCGAAATCATATTAGGCAAGAAAACCGATAAAAATGAGTTATCTGACTTTCATGCAGCTTTCGGAAGGCAAGAAACTTTAAGTTTTGATGGAAAAGATGTAGTAATGCTTCTTTCGAAGAACCCAACAGGACTTAACCAAAGTATAAATGCTGTTTTAGAAATTGCAAAAGAACAAGACTCAATATTGCTCGCGCTAAACGACAGGATTCCCGATGGCCGTGATGTTTCCTGGATTTGGGATGCGGATTTTGAAAAACTAACAAAATTTCAAAATATAACTATAGCCGGAGAACGTGCTTATGACCTCGGAATCAGAATGAGACACGCAACGGGAGAAATTGAAGAAGTAATTCCTGATTTTAAAGAAGCACTTGATAAGGCTTGCAGAAAAACAAACGGACAGGTTTTTGTCCTACCCACATACTCAGCAATGTTAGAACTTAGAAAAGTGATAACAGGAAGGAAAATTCTATGAAGAAAAATCGTCAATCATCAATAGTCAATAATCAATCCTTAACCATCGGCTGGCTTTACCCTGATCTTATGAATACATATGGAGACAGGGGAAACGTGATGATTTTGGCAAATCGGGCCAAATGGCGGGGAATCGAAACAAAAGTAGAACAAATTACTGTTGAAACCGACGAAAAGAAGTTATCAGATTGCGATTTAGTCTTTATGGGAGGAGCCCAAGATACGCAGCAGAAAATCGTAAATGAAGATTTGCTAAAAAACAAAGGAAAAACGCTAATCAAAATGGTTGAGGATGGAAAGCCGGGACTATTCATCTGTGGAGCTTACCAATTTCTTGGAAAATTTTATAAAACTGCAGACGGAAAAAAACTTCATGGATTAAGCCTCTTCAATCTCTATACAGAAAATCCCGGAGAAACTGCAAAAAGACTTATCGGAAACGTAATTGCCAAACCTATTCACTATTCGCGAATTACTAGTCCCTATCTCGTTGGTTTTGAAAACCACGGCGGAAGAACTTATCTTGAGGATAAATCCCAGGCGTTCGCTGAAATTGTTTCAGGGTTTGGAAATAATGGAGAAGATAACACTGAAGGAGTTCATTACAAAAACGCTATCGGCACCTATTTTCACGGCCCGATTCTTTCAAAAAACCCGGAGCTTGCCGATTGGTTTATCCAAAAAGCTTTAGAAATAAAATATGGCAAGAAAATAGAGCTTGAAGAACTCGATGACTCGCTTGAACAAAAAGCAAAAGATGAAATTCTAAATAGACTAAAATAATAATTTTGTCTTGGAATAACTGTATGTTTCAGATATAATCAGACTTATGAAAGATTCGATTCACATAATATTAACGGGAGGAACAATTGACTCTGTTTGGAGCGGAGCAAAAGACACCGTAGTTGTAAGCGAACACTCCACTCTCCCCGAATATTTCTCAGAACTCGGAAAAAACTTAAAGTTTCCTCAAGAGCTTAAGTTTACAGAGGTCTGCATGAAAGATAGCCGAGAAATAAATGATATTGATAGAAAAAAAGTTCTTGAAGAAATCGAAAAAAGCGATTCTGAAAAAATATTGGTTACTCATGGAACATATACAATGCCCGACACTTCAAGGTACCTTAAAGAAAATTTAAAAAGAAGCGATCAGGTAATTATACTCACGGGTTCAATGGTTCCAATAAAGGGCTTCGATTTCTCTGACGGACCATTTAATTTAGGTTTCACTATCGCTATGCTCCAAAACCTTAAACCGGGAGTTTATGTATGCATGAACACACAGGCCTTCACTCCTGAGGAAGTAGCAAAAAACATAGAAGAGGGAAAATTTTATTCTACCTTTAAAGATGCGCAATGAAAATTGATGTAAAAAAAGTTGCAAAACTGGCAAGCCTCTCTTTAAGTACTTCTGAGGAAACACTATTTGAAAAACAGCTAGACGAGACTGTCTCTTACATAGAAAATCTAAAAGAAATAGATACTAAAGATACCGAGCCAACAAGTCAAGTAACAGGCCTAACAAATGTTGCGCGTGAAGACACAACTACCCCATCCCTTTCCCAGGACGAAGCGCTAAAGAATGCAAAATCAACTTATAATGGGTTTTTTAAAGTTAATGCAGTTTTGGAGGAATAATGAATTTAAACGAACTAACGTTAACAGAAGCAATTGAAGGCTTAAAGAAAAAAAAGTTTTCATCGGTTGAGATAACTGAAGCAACAATTAAGAGGATCAAACAGGTAGAACCTAAGATAAATGCTTTGGTAACGGTTACTGAGAAGGAAGCTCTTGTGAGAGCTAAAAATGCAGACGACGCAATTGCGAACGGAGTCGATCTTCCTCTTCTTGGTGTCCCTTTCGTCATTAAAGACAATTTTTCGACCCAAGGGACAAAAACTACAGCATCGAGCAAACTATTAGATTCTTACATACCTCCATTTGATTCGACAGTAGTCAAAAAGCTTAAAGATGCAGGAATAGTAATGATTGGAAAAGCTAATATGGATGCCTGGGCTCATGGCTCTTCAACAGAAACTTCCGACTATGGAGCAACAAAAAACCCCTGGAACGTAAATCATCTACCCGGAGGCTCTTCCGGAGGAAGTGCAGCAGCAGTAGCAGCAGATGAAACAATAGCCGCTATAGGTTCTGAAACTGCTGGCTCTATCCGTCAGCCTGCCTCTTGGTGTGGAATAGTGGGACTTAAACCTACTTATGGAAGGGTTAGTAGATACGGAGTGGTTGCAATGGGTTCGTCTCTTGACTCTCCCGGGCCAATGACTAAGACTGTCGAAGATAGCGCTTACATATTACAAATCTTAGCAGGAAAAGATCCCATGGATGCAACAACCTCTCCGAGAAACGTCCCGGATTACCTAACGAACATTAATGACGCAATTTCCGGTCTTAGAATTGGAGTTTCAGAAGACTATTTTGAAGGGGTTGATAACCAAGTAGCAAGTTCTGTTAAGGAGTCATTAAAAGTTTTGGAAAAACTTGGAGCAAAAATAAAAAGTACAAAATTATTCCCCCCAAAATACTCTGTTGCTGTTTATACAATTATTCAAAGATCTGAAGTTTCATCAAATTTAGCTAGATACGATGGCGTGCGATACGGAGAAGATAGAATCGCTTTCAAAGATGAGGCAAAGAGAAGGATAATGCTTGGAACCTATACTCTATCTGCCGGATATTACGATGCCTTTTATAAAAAAGCCCAACAAGTCAGAACCGTAATAATCAATAACTTCGAAGATGCATTCAAGGACGTAGATGTAATCGTTGCTCCAACAAGCCCTACTCCGGCACTTGCTTTAGGAGCATCCGAAGGCCAAGCTATGTTTGGAGAATTAGCAGACGCATTAGTTGAACCATCCTCCATCGCAGGACTACCGGGAATAAATGTCCGTTCCGGCTTTACAAAGGAGGATCTTCCTATCGGACTTCAAATAATGGGCCCTCAGTTTTCGGAAGAATTAATCCTAAGAGTTGCCCATCAATTTGAAAAGCATACGGACTTTAGAGGTAAAAAACCAAATCTATGAACTATAAACCAATTATCGGGCTTGAGGTACATGTAGAGTTGAAAACAAACTCTAAAATGTTTTGTGGATGCACGGCTTTTTATTTTGGCGAAAAACCAAACACTCACACATGCCCTGTTTGTCTTGGACTTCCCGGAGCACTTCCTATTCCTAATAAAAAAGCCATAGAATGGTGCGTGATGATTGCGCAAAGCTTGAACTGCAAGATCAATAAAGTCTCAAAATTTGACCGAAAAAATTATTTTTATCCTGATCTTGCCAAAGGCTATCAAATCAGCCAATACGACCAGCCTTTTGGCGAAAAAGGATCAATTACTGTTCAAAAGGATAAAGATTCAAAAGAAACCAAAACTATAGGAATAACTCGTGTGCACATGGAGGAAGATACGGGGAAACTTACTCACACAACCATTGATGGGAAAAAAGTTTCTTTAGTCGATTTCAACCGTTCTGGAGTTCCGCTTGTTGAAATTGTCACGGAGCCTGACTTTGATAATGAGTTTCAAGTAATCCAGTACCTCCAAAAACTTCAAAAAATTGTCCGTTATCTTGATGTTTCTAATGCGGATATGGAAAAAGGGGAAATGCGCCTAGAACCAAACATATCCCTAGCAGAAATAGGTTTCGGCGAATTACCAAAATATAAGGTTGAAGTAAAAAATATAAATTCATTTAGTTTTGTTGGAAAGGCTATAAAATTTGAAATTAAGAGACAAGCTAAAATTTTAGATGATGGTCAAACACCCATTCAGGAAACAAGAGGATGGAACGAAACGAAAAACGAAACTGTTTCGCAAAGGTCAAAAGAAGAAGCGCACGATTACAGATACTTCCCTGAGCCTGATATTCCGCCTATTTTGTTTACTGATGAACAAATTCAAGCATTGGCGGACAAAATCGGAGAGCTACCTGGTGAAAAGATGGAACGGTTCCAAAAAGAGTTTGGTCTTTCACCCTATGATGCAGAAATCGTTACAAGAGAAAAAAATATGGCGGATTATTTTGAAGAGGCAGTAAAAGTAGGTAAAGCTCACAATGTATCTGCAAAACAAATTGCAAACCTAATAATTAACAGGAAAATCGACACAGACAACATACTTCCCGCAAGACTTATTGAAATGGTTTTAGCGGAAAATAAAAAAGAAGAAATAAGTCCAGAATTACTTGAAAACGCGGTTAAAAAGGTATTAAATGAAAACTCAAAAGCAGTAGAAGAATATAAATCTGGTAAAGAAAATGTTTTTCAATTTTTGTTAGGCCAAGTTATGCGAGAATTAAAGATGAAGGTAGATATAAAAACAGTAATAGACAAAATTAAGGAACTTATATGAGTGAATTTAACGAGGTTCCCGCCCAAAATCCTCCAGAAACAGGGGAAAGCATCTCTTTTAATCATCCTGATAAAGGAAGGTTTCAGGACCCTAAAGCACAAACAAGAATAGAAAGAGAGGAAAATTGGGGAAATTATTTCGCAGAAGGTGTGCAAAAGATCGCTGAAGGCCAAGATCCAAATTCGGTAATCCTAGATTGGGCAAAAAATGTTACAAACCTAGAAGACACAGGGAGTAAAAAAGCTGTAATGCTTGATGCAGCAACGGACGAATTGTTAACTGATGAAAAAACTGGTACCGGAAATGAAAGGAAATTTTTACAAGATCTGGCAGCTGCATTGTATCAACAAAATGCCGGGTTATTGATGTTAGACCTAGATGGATTTAAACAGGTAAATGATACATTAGGTCACGAAGCCGGAGACGAGGCGATTGTCTGGTTTAATAAAGTCATACAGAGCAAATTAAGGTCAGGTAATTCTAAAAAGGGTCCAATTAGAACACCTGATGAAATTTACCATCTTCACGGAGACGAACATGCAGTTTTGATATATGACACAACAAACGAAGGCTTGATTAAAGCCGCAGAAAGAATAAGAAAAGCTCTTGAGGAAGAGACTTTTGAATTTGAAGGTCAACAAAGGAAATTAACAACTAGCATTGGTGGGACAATGCTTAATAGAGATGAGGGAATAACAGGAAATAAAAAATTTTCAGACATAGCACTATATAGAGCAAAAACTATGGGAAAAAACAGAACAGAAGTTTACATACCGGATACAAAAGTAGCTTAAAATGGCAGATTTCGTACACCTTCATAACCACTCCGAGTATTCTTTATTGGACGGTCTTTCTAAAATGAACGACATGGTTAACCGCGCAAAAGAGTTGGGTATGCCGGCTTTAGCAATTACGGACCACGGAAATATGTATGGAACTATCAAGTTTTATAAAGCTTGTAAAGAAGCCGGAATCAAACCAATAATTGGATGCGAAATATATATTGCGAAAAAAACCAGACACGATAAAACTGTTGAAGATAAAGACTATAATCATTTAATTTTGCTTGCCAAAAATAATAGCGGTTACAAGAATTTAATGAAGATAGTATCGGCTTCACATCTTGAAGGATTTTACTACAAACCAAGAACTGACATCCATTTACTTCAAGAATTTTCTGAGGGCTTAATTTGTCTTACCGCCTGCGTAAACGGATACATTAGCGAACCGTTATTGAATAATGAAAATGAAGAGGCAACCAAAAGATTAAAACAACTCCAAGCAATATTTAAAGACAACTTGTATCTTGAAGTTCAAAGACACTTAAATGTGCCTCTTCAAGAACCGCTAAATAAAAAGTTGATTGAAGTTTCAAGACGCGAAGGAATTCCTCTTGTTGCGACAAACGACAACCACTATATAGGAAAAACAGACTCAGAAGCTCAGGAAATCCTTTTATGTATCGGAACACAGACAACAATTGATACTCCTAACCGTAAATTAACAATGATGGACTCCCCGGATTTCTATATCAAGCCCACTGAGGAGATGGAAGCCCTTTTCCAAGATTTACCTGAAGCCATATCAAATTCTGTAAAAATAGCCGAAATGTGCGATCTCGAGTTAGAGCTCGGAAAGTGGATTATGCCTATTTTTGATGTTCCGGATGGATTATCAGCGGAAGTATACTTAAAAAAACTTGTTTATGAAGGGCTTGAGAAAAGATTTGAGGAAGTAACGGATGAAATCCGTGAAAGGGTAGATTATGAGCTTTCTATCATCACGAAAAAAGGATACGAGGCGTATTTTCTTATAGTCTCCGACTTTGTAAATTGGGCAAAAGAAAATGGTATCTCCGTAGGTCCGGGAAGGGGATCAGCCGCCGGATCTGCTGTTTCTTACGCCCTTAATATTACTGACGTGGACCCTTTTTACTTCAAGCTTCCATTTGAAAGGTTTTTAAATCCGTACAGACCATCAGCTCCCGATATAGACCTTGATTTTGCTGATACGAGACGTGACGAAGTCATAAAATATGTTACTGAAAAATACGGAGAAGACAAGGTTGCCCAAATTATAACTTTTGGAACAATGGAAGCGAGAGGCTCAGTTAGGGATGCAGGGAGAGCTCTTG
>JAKAHW010000154.1 GCA_021825285.1 bacterium | reverse complement strand
GGATTTCTTTTTTCAAAAATAAAAGCAAATTTTGCCCGTTTCAACGTAACTTTGGGATTTTTAGTTATCACGGTTTCTTTACTTGGACTTTTCCAATCAGGTTTTCTCGGCGAAAAAATATTTTTAATAACTAATAATTTATTTGGCGGGTTTTTAAACGTTATTTTCTATTTGACAGGCGGTCTTATAGGTTTGGTTATTTTTCTCAATCTGTCGCTTCAGCAAATTTTTACAATTATCAAAGGTATTTTTGGAGGCTTAGGTTTGGCTGTCAAAAAAGTTCTTCCACTTCTTAAAACCAGAAAAGAGGGAATTTCGGACATGAAACAAATAACTATCAAAGGGCTCAATAAAGAACCAATAAAAGAAGAACAAGCCAAAATTCCCTCAAAGGATTTAGGTAAGAAGGGGGAAATGTCGGAGCAATTAATATTAAATAAGCCTTTGGAAATTGGGGTTTGGGAATATCCTCCTTTGTCTCTTTTGTCTGTTCATCCCGGAAAAAGAGATACGGGTGATGTTAAAAAAATCGCAGGAAAAATTGAAGAAACGCTTAAAAGTTTTGGTATTAAAGCAAGTGTTTCTGAAATTAATATTGGTCCGTCTGTTACCCAGTATGCGCTTGAAATTGCGTTAGGCACAAAGCTTTCAAAAATTACAGCTTTGGCGAACGACTTGGCTCTTGCGACGGAAGCTCCCACCGGTCAAATAAGAATCGAGGCTCCGATTCCGGGAAGAAACTTAGTAGGGATAGAAATTCCTAACCGTTCACTTGAGATAGTTTCTCTTAAAACAATGCTTGAGTCCCAGAATATGCTGAAAGCAAAGTCCAAGCTTGCCGTTCCTTTGGGACTTGATGTTTCGGGAAATACGATTGTTGCAGATCTTGCGAGAATGCCCCATGTTTTAATTGCAGGAACTACAGGGTCAGGAAAATCGGTAATTGTAAATTCATTCATAGCTTCGCTTTTATATAGAGCCAGTCCTTCAGAAGTTAAGATGATAATGATTGACCCGAAAAGAGTAGAGCTGACAGGATACAATGCTATTCCGCATTTGTTGACGCCGGTTGTTGTTGAAACCGATAAGGCGGTTTCAGCTTTGAAATGGGCTATGAAAGAAATGGATGCAAGATATGTAAAATTTGCAGAAAGCGGAGTCAGAAACATTGATGCCTTCAATGAGCTTTCAGGTTTTCAAGCTCTTCCTTACATAGTTATATTTATTGATGAACTTGCGGATTTGATGGCTTTGGCAGCGGTTGAAGTGGAAGATTCAATTGCGCGTCTTGCGCAAATGGCGCGCGCCACAGGAATCCACTTAGTGCTTGCTACGCAACGGCCTTCTGTTGACGTTTTGACAGGACTAATTAAGGCAAATATTCCTTGCAGAATTTCATTCAGCGTTTCATCAATGATTGACAGTAAGGTTATTATCGATATGCCTGGCGCAGAGAAGCTTTTGGGTAGAGGAGATATGCTTTATGTTCCGCCGGATCAAGCAAAACCGACAAGAATTCAAGGAACATTTGTTTCAGACCAAGATGTAAAAAGATTGGTTAACTTTATCAAGTCCCGCGGAATTCCGGTTCAATACACGACAGAAGTTTTGGAACAGCAGGTAAATTTGAAGCGCGGAAGTCTTGGAGGAACACATATTGATGGCGGAGGGGAAGGTAGGGATGATCTTTTTGACCAAGCGGTTAGGATTGTGTGTCAGTATGATAGGGCGTCGTCTTCTCTTCTCCAAAGAAGATTGTCGATTGGTTTTAATAGGGCGGCAAGAATTTTGGAACAACTGGAAGAAATGGGAGTGGTTGGGCCGGGAGACGGTTCAAAACCACGGGAAGTACTCATCAAAGACCCCGACCAATACCTTAGCCAGCTGCAATAAAAAAATGAGAAAAGTGAGCGATATCCTTCGCGAGGAAAGAGAAAAAAAAGGTTTTTCTTTGGAAGAGGTAGAAAAAACAACTAAGATCAGGAAGGAGTTTCTGATCGCCATTGAGGAAGGAAAATTCCATACTCTTCCCTCTGAATCATATGCCCTAGGGTTTGTCAAAAATTATGCCACTTTTTTGGGTCTTTCCTCAAATAAAATTTCCCCGCTTTTTAAAAGAGAATATAAAACAGAAAGGGTTCAAGTGGTTCCTGAATTTAGAAAAAAACAAAATGGTTTTAGTAAAAAAATTTTTTTTAACACTAAAACTTTTGTAATTCTTGCCGCGTTAGTTTTGGTTTTAATCTACATAATATTTCAATACGGTTCTTTATTATATGGCCCAAAATTATCAATAGAAAAACCAAAAGATAAAAGCACTGTTTCTGGAAATGTTGTCGAGGTTTCCGGGAAAACTGACCCATATGCAACGGTTCTAATTGATGATGAAGAAGCTTATGTTGCAGTTTCAGGAAATTTTAAAAAAACACTTTATGTTTTTGAAGGGGACAAAACAATTAATATAGTTGCAAAAAACCGTTTTGGAAAAGAGACAAAAAAGAGTTTAAAAATTAAAGTACTTTGATTCACTGCTTGCCTAAG
>JAKAHW010000020.1 GCA_021825285.1 bacterium | reverse complement strand
TATAAAGATTGGCAGAAAAAGCGATATTGATTTTTCTTTTTCGGGAAGGAATCAAAAGTTCCAAAATCCAAAGAGCCCAAAAATTAGCGTCGTCGTGCCTGCTTATAACGAGGAAGATTTTTTGGAGAACACCTTAAAAAGTCTCTTAAACCAGACATATAAAGATTTTGAAATGATAGTTGTTGATAATAATTCAACTGATAAAACAGTCGAGGTTGCAAGAAAGTTCGGGGCAAAAGTAATACATGAAAAGCGAAAAGGTGTTGCCTGGGCACGCCAAAGCGGATTTAAACAAGCAAAAGGCGAAATTATTGCAACGACAGATGCAGATACCGTGGTGCCGGAAAATTGGGTTGAGACAATGTTGGCAGGATACGAAAATAAAAACACAGTAGCTTTTGGAGGCCTAAATAGGCTTTATTCAGGACCCGTAACCGCAAGGTCTGCATCTAGGTATCTATCGACATCCTTTTGGGTAATTGACAAAATTTTATCTTCTGGCTGGAATTTACTTGGGTCAAACATGTCTGTCAAAAAAGATGCTTTTGAAGCAATCGGTGGTTTTAGGACGGATTTAAAGCTTGGTGAAGATGTTGATTTGTCTCAAAGAATTAAGGCACAAGGAAAAGTCACCTTAAACACAAATTTTTTAGTTTACTCTTCAGGGAGAAGATTTAGGACAGGGCTTTTGATGGGGGTTTTAACATATGCCCCATCCTGGACGATGAGAGTATTTTTTAAACAAGACAAATTCTTAACGTTCCCAACAATAAGAGATGAAAACTCTCTTTTCGGCAGACTTACCCTACTTCCTCTTGTAGTGGGAGTGTCTTTTTTAATTACCCTTTTTTACATTTTCAGGCGTTAAGTATTTTACTTTATCTCCCACTCTTGCTGGTCAAGTTGTTTACATCATTTTCCCTGCTTGTCTATTTATCCCAAGAGTTTCCATCACTTCTTCGGCAGAGTTGTAGGTCTTATGCTCTAAATGTTGTTGATACCATTTCTTATCCTCATCAGAAAAGTCAGATAAACTATTACATGCTTCAACTAATTCTTCTTTAGTTGCAGGATAATCTTGGTGATTCTTTAAATGGTCGATAGTGTTTTTCATATCTTTCATCTTCCTATCACCTCCCTTTGTTGTTGGGTTTCTAAAATCCTTTCAAGTTTGTTAAGAGATTGGTTCCATCCGTCTTCCATTCCGCTTTTTTTCATTGCTTCGTACTGCTTCGTTCCCTCAGTTTGGTACTCTATAGTCAATTTTGTTTTTCCATTTTCCACTGCCTCAAATTTTACCGACGCATTCATTTCATCCGGCATATCAATGGGCATTCCGTAGCTAGAAGGGTTTATTTTATTCCCATTCTCGTCAGAAAAGTAATCCGATACAATAAGTTCTTCGTATGGGACGATTTTCATATAAACCCCGGCACTGTAAAAATCCTTATCCCACTCAGAGCCTTGGGGTCCATGCATACAAAAAATATATTTTCCGCCTTTTCGAAGGTCAATTTTTATAGAGGGAGCAGTGAAATCTTTTGGTCCCCACCACTCTTTTACATATGTTGGATTTGTCCAAGCATCCCAAACTTTTTCCTTAGGGACATTAAAAACTCTTGAGATTACAATATTTTGAGCCATTACTTAACTTTAGAGAAGAAATGAAAAATTGAGGTCTGGAATAATGAAGAAAATTGTAAGAACTAAATTTACTTGCGTTTTTTTCTTGCTGCAAGCATCGCGTGTTTTATGGCAAGCCTTTTTTTTGTTTTGTGGGAATGTGTTTTTTCTTTTTTCCCGACACCTGTTGCTCTTTTTGCCATATAGCTATTATACGCTTACAAATAGAAAATAGCCAAACCTATTTTCCTACAGCATAATGTTTGGTTTTACATTATTCCCCAACCAACTTCATCACTTCCCGCATAAATGCTGGAAGATCCATCGGCCACCTGGAGGTCACTAAATTTCCGTCCACTACTACTTCCTTGTCTTCCCAGATTCCGCCTGCGCGTTTTACGTCTTCGGGAACCTCGTCATGCCAATAAGAAGTCAGGTGGCGGCCGCGAACAACATCTGCGTCGGCAAGTGTCCATGGGCCATGACAAATTGAGGCAACAGGTTTGTTTTTTTCAAAAAAAGACTTTGTAATTTCATGCGCTTTTTTAATCTTTCGAACAGTTGCCGGAGCTCCATCAGGAAACCCTCCCGGAATAATTAACAGATCGTATTCATCCGGATTTATTTGGCCAATTGTTTTGTCGGGCATGAGAGAATAGCCATGCTCTCCGTTTATCTCTTGAGCCTCAGGCGCAGCAACATCAACCTGCCACCCTTCTTCCATGAGTCTAAAGATAGGAACATACACTTCCATGTCTTCAAATTTGTCTGCAGTAAGAACTACCGCTTTACGCTTTATCTTTTTTTCCATAATGAATAGTTTCCTCCCATACTGTAAGGATTACTTCAAATGCTTGAAAGAATTATGTAAAAATAGCAAAAAAAAGAGGCAATTAATCAAACGATAGATTTATTGAAAGTTTTAAGACTGGCTTTTACCCGGTTCAAGGAGCACCCAATTGTGCGAAACATAAGGTTCGCTACATAAATTGCGGTTAAAACAGCACGGCCTTCTCATGCCGCGATTGAGTTTTGAGAGTGCAACTTCAATATGTTTTTGACGGGTTTGCGCAGTTTTGACAGCGCGTATCCAGCGAACCCAGTCCCAACGGGCAAGTGGGGTAATTTCCTTCCATAAAGCCTCGGCTTTGGGCGAAGAAGACAGCGCTTTTTTAAAATCTTGCGGAACCTCCGGCTCTATCCACTCCTTGGTTGGTTCAAGCGAGACTTGTACAGTATCACCTGCAGCAGCATGAGCATTATCGAGAAGTTTTTTGTCAGGACGGAACCAATGACTCGGATTTTTCCCACGCCCATATTTCCCATCAGGTTCGAGCAAGGCTTTAAAGGGGATATCGTTGATACCGCCTTTTACCATTGTCATTCCTCTTGAGGGAAGTTTAAGAGAGGCATCCTCAGGTAGTCTGAGAATTGTCCATGAGCCGATTTTAAAAAGTTTTGTTTCAAAACGTATTGTTGACATATTCTCTGGTTTGGTTCTTTCCAAAACTTAATAATTATATCATTCACGTTCAACCGAAAGACTTTGGATAGCCTCAAAAATGGTGGTAAAGTCTGTTATGCTACAATTTGAGCAATGAACCTGAAAAATAACAGTTATACAATTTTTATTGGTACAAAAAATTTTACGGAGAAATATTACAAGGATGAAAAGGGATGGCTAAAGATTTCTGCTCGCGGAATTAAATTTCGAATGACAGCAGAACAGGTTCTTAACCATCTTTTGCCGGCAATTGCGGGCATCAAACAGAATATAGTATTAAAAGTAGAACACCACGAATCGGTTAAGGAATAAAATAGCCACAAAAAAACCTTGGCTTCATTGCAGATTTTTATTTGACTTATTGGCTTATTCAGCCGTAGGTTCTGGTTTTGAATCTTCTTCAGTTGTCTCAACTGCTTCGGCTGGTTCACTCTTCTCGCTTGCTTCAGGTGCGCTTGTTGCGCCTTCTTCCGCAAGTTTTACATTCTTTGCTCTTTGTCGACCATTATCGCCATTTTCAATTTCGAAAGTAACTTTTGCTCCTTCTTGAAGTTGGTCAAAAGTAACCCCGACTAAAGCTGAAGAATGAAAGAAAAGATCTTTTTCTTCTCCTTCGATGGAAATGAATCCAAAACCTCTATCCGTTTTTTTCTTAATTATTCCAATCATTTTTATACCTCCTTTCATCTTTCTATTATAACGGTTTATGTTGCTGATTATCTAATTATCGAAGACTTAAGCTTATCCAAAAATAGAATGCACCAATTAAAAGAATAACAAATCCCCATAAAGTTTGTTTGTTTTTAAACATTTGGGCTTTTTTATTAACTCGATCAGGAAATGCAATTTTTTCTATCCCCTTTATAAGCGTAATCCACCCTAAAATAGTGACCGCAACTCTCCAATCAGCAACCCACAAATTATGAGCAACAACGGTAGCAAGACCCAATAGAAACGTAATATAACCTGTGGAAATTGTAATTGTCTTATCGTTGGTATATTGAATAACTCTACCTAAAAATTTCCCCAGGATAGTGCTTAGTCCGAGAATTATAAACAAGCTACCCCAAAATCGTGCTAAGAAAATTGAAACTTCCATACTATCTTATTTTAACCTCAACTCTAAGGTCTTTTCCTGCTGCTTTATCAAGAATGTAGAATTTCTCCGCTTTAATTTTATATATATGGTCGGTTCTTCCAATAGAATCAGGAAGGGTAAAATGCTCCACACTCAAATCTCTCGTTGCTCTGTCGTCTGGGTCTGGAAAACGTTTACTGTAAACAACTTCAATTGCAGAAGGCAAATTCTCTACCTATGCTCTTTTGCAAGTTCCGCTGACATATACTGCCTGAGTAGTTCCTGTTCCAGGTATTGCACGTGAATCAAAAATTGAAACTGAAACATTTGGGTTTTCCAATATATTTTTAACATGAAGAGAATCGTTGTATGATGTAAAGTAAAGGTTTAAATCTTTATCGGAAGCAAAAAACAAAGGACAACTCCAAGGGGTGTTGTTTGCGGAAGTTGCCAAAGTCATAAACAGATTAGAGGTTATGATATTTTTAATAATTTGAACTTTATCCATGAAGGTATTATATCAAAAGGCTCAAACTTTTCATCAGGGGTGGTAAAAATCGAGACCAAACTAATCGGCTCCCCTTGTTGATTTTTATTTTTATTGTGGTTTGCTTGCTTCCCAAACTATGTGGCTTACTAGATTAGTGTCTGCATTTCTTATTAAGCCTGCATCATTAATTGCTTGTCCTTGCAGCGTAAACCTTTCCTCTCTTGTCTTTCCACCGCTAATAGTTTCACGTAGAACTTCAATGGTATCTGGGTTGCGTACCACCATAGATTCATCATAAGGATACGTACCATCCGGTGTACGAAGACCGAGAGCTATATCACTTTCAGGCCGCAAGACACGAGCCCTGACTTCGTTTCCTTCTTGATCCCAAAAAGCCTCCTTAATAGTCATAAGAGGGAATTATATTCTAAACTACCGTAGAACACAAATGGCTATTGAGCTTGCTCCGCGACTAGGATTCCCTTCGACTTTGCTCAGGGTAAACTTCTCATCCCAGTCAAAGCTTAATTTCGCCATTACTTGCACTGAGTGAAGCAAAGCGAAATTAAAGTGCTCCCCCGCGAGGATTCGAACCTCGAACCTTGAAGTTAACAGCTTCCTGCTCTACCATTGAGCTACAGGGGAATGTTTGAATGTAATTTTATCACCTGAGAAAAAAGAAATCCAGCCATAAAGACCTCTTTTAAACTTTTATACCAATTTCTTACTATTTTCTTTTTAAATTAAAATTGTTCTCGGTTATAGTTTTATTTATGAAATTTCATCCTGTTGTGCATTTTGAAATGCCATATGAGGATTCAAAACGAGTCAGCGATTTTTACAAAAAAGTTTTTGATTGGGGGATGCAGGAGTCCGGTGAAGATATGGGTAATTATGTTGTGGCCCATACTACAGAAACTGACGAGAATATGATGGTAAAAACTCCTGGAAATATAAACGGAGGATTTTTCTCCAAGGATCAAAGTGACGCAAAATATCCTTCTGTTGTTGTTCAGGTGGAAGACATAAATGAATATATGAAAAAAATTGAAGAAGCAGGAGGAAAGGTTTTGGGAAAACCAGCTGATATTCCGGGAGTGGGAGCTTATGTTTCTTTTACTGATACCGAGGGGAATCGTGCCTCAATCCTGGAACCGCCCAAAAAATAGTTTAAGCTGCTAAAAGCTGTCCCAAAGCATCAGAAAGTTTTTGAGGGTCGTGTCTTACAATTTTAAGCCCGTCCCCTGCATCAATAATTCTTGTTGCTTGGTGGGTAATGATTTGTATTCCTTTATTCTCTGCTCTATAAAGTTCTCTTGAGTCCCATCCCAGAAAATGTGCGTGTTCTTGATCATATAAAACAGCTACTTCATGATTTTTGGCCTCAAAATCTTCCCTGCTAATTTCTGGAACAATTAATCCGTCAGGTTGTCTTCCTGAATATTTTTTTACCATTTCGGCAAATTGAAGCGGTGTAAAATTATGGGTTTCGTTTCTTGTGCTGACTAAATTTGTTACTAAAAATAGTTTCGCCTTGGATTTTTGGAGCGCTTCTCTCATTCCGTTAGGCAGAAAATTTGAAAGGACTGAGCCATGAATGCTGCCTGATGAAAGAATAACAAGTTGAGCGTTTTCGATTGCGTCTTCAGCCGGAACATAAGCATCTACTTTTGGGTCAAGATACATATTTATAACCATATCTTGTGACATCCTGTTTGCGTCCAGTAAATGCTCTCCCACAAACTTTCTTCCCGAGGTTGTAGCAAAAGCGATATTGCTTGGTTCCGTGGATGAAGGAAGGACATGGCCCTGAATGTCTATTCCAAGATCACGCATGACTTCTTCTATTTGTCCGAACCCTTCGATTGGATCGAAGAATCTATTAAAAATATCTTGTCCCAAAACCTTATCGCGTTCGTCTCTGTGGTTAAATAGCTTTTTTAAAGCAAAATATTGTCGTGCATCTTGCTTTTCGGGAGGAAAGAGCGATATAAGAATTCGCATGGCATCACTGTATGCAATTTCTTTTCCAAGAGCATCAAGCCTTCTTCTTCCGGTTGCTCCGCCCGAATCATAGACTGCGGCAACTGCATTAATATTATCCACTTTTGAAGTTAAAAGAAGTGCCTCATTGATAATTGGTGATCCATTTCCTCCGCCAACAGTAACAATTTCTTTTGACATATTTTTGGGATTAGGAGGAAATTATAGCACTTTAGAAAGTTTAAACAACTATTATTCTAAATACTTCGTGCCTTGAACAGCACAGCTATTCAAGGTAGTCGCGGAGTTTGTTGCCACGTGACGGATGCCTGAGTTTTCTTAGTGCTTTTGCTTCAATTTGTCTGATACGTTCACGTGTGACCGCAAACATGCGTCCTACTTCTTCAAGCGTTTTTGGTTTTCCGTCACGGAGTCCAAACCTTTCCTCAAGGACTCTTCTTTCCCGGTCGGAAAGCGTACCCAGGACTTGGCCAAGCTGTTCTTTAAGAAGGCCGCGTGAAGCCGTATCAAAAAGAGTAGGTGCTGTTATATCATAGATAAAATCTCCTAAATAGGAATCTTCCTCGTCTCCTACCGGAGTATCAAGCGATGCCGGTTGTTGTGAGATTTTGATAATTTCGCGGGCTTTTTCAGGTTCAATTTCCAAAACTTCGGAAATTTCCTCTGGGGTTGGTTGACGTCCCAGTTCTTGCATGAGTTTTCGCTGGACCCTCATAAACCGGTTTATATTTTCAACCATATGAACCGGAATTCGGATAGTTCTTGCTTGGTCCGCGATCGCGCGTGTTATAGCCTGTCTTATCCACCAAGTTGCATAAGTTGAGAATTTAAAACCCTTTTTCCAGTCGTATTTTTCAACGGCACGGATAAGTCCTTGGTTCCCTTCCTGGATAAGGTCCAAAAGCGTCATTCCGCGTCCAACATATTTTTTGGCAATTGAAACGACAAGGCGAAGATTGGATTCAACAAGTTTTTTTCGTCCTTCCTCATCACCTTTTTCAATTCTTTTTGCAAGTTTTACTTCCTCTTCAAAGGTAAGAAGGGGAATTCTTCCAATTTCTTTAAGATACATTCGGACCGGGTCTGTTACTGCTCCGCCTTGAATAATATTTAATGCTTCGAGCTCCTTTTCAAGATCCTCAATTGATCTTTGAGATTCTTTTTCTTCTTCAACAGTTTCGAAAATATCAATATTTTTCTTGAGGAGTTGGTCGTAGAGATAATCGAGTTCCATAATGTGATCCTCAGGTTTTTGGAACACGTTTAAAATCTCTTCTTGAGAGATATAACCTCTTTTTTTAGCCATGGCCAGAAGCTCTTCGAGACGGTGGTTTTTTTCCACTAAATTGTATCCCTTCATAGGTCTTTGTATTTTACTCTAATTTTCAAGGCTAATCAAGCAATCGAAGTCCATGAGACAGGTTTGCGAATCTTTCGCGGAGGATTTCGGTCTCTTTTTCCTTGCCCTCTTTCTCCAATTCCCTTATTTTTTCTTCCAATTCTTTTAACTCTTTTTTAACCGAAAGAAGTTTGGCCGTTTTTGCCGTTTTTTCAACTTCGTGAATAAACATTTCCTCACTTGGGAATTCGGAAAGCGGCGAAAGGAAGCAAAAATCAAAAAATTCAACCAGTTCGGATGGAAGGGTTTTTGCAAAATTATCAATTGGCAGATTTGACTCTTTTAATAATTTAAATATCTTGCCAATCACAGGAAGGCTAAATTCTGTCTCCCCCATTATCTTGTCAGTTGTTTCAAGCGCCAAGGTAACATTTTTTGACTGCAGGATTAAAGAGAGTAAATAGGCCTCAACCAATTCCTCCCTACTCTTTTCTTGTTTTTGAAGCGTTTTGGGTTGTGGTTTTGAAAGGTTTTTAGTTTTTTCCGCCTGTTTTAAGACCGATTCAAGAGAGCTGTCAAGGTTTGAGGCCAATTTTTTAAAATAATGCTCTTTTACTACCTCATTCTCAATTTGTGCTAAATAGGGAAGCGTTTTTTCAAGAATTAGAGTTTTTCCTTCAGCAGTTTTTTTGTCAATTGTTGAAGAAGCGGAATCAATTATGAAGTCGTATATATTGATATCGTTTTTTACGGCTTTTTTAAACAGAAGCGGATTATCGTTTAACAATTCGTCAGGGTCTTTTCCAAGAGGCGGGATAATTACACTTGCCTGCACTCCCTCGTTCTCAATAAGCTGGATTGAGCGTCTTTGAGCTTCTGTTCCTGCAGGATCGGTGTCAAAGCAGAAAGAAATTTTTGGAGAATACCGCTTCAGAAGCTTAATTTGGTTGTCTGTAAGAGCTGTTCCTTTCACGGCTACAATATTTTTTATCCCTTCTTTAAAGGCTGAAATTACATCAAATTCACCCTCGACTAAAATTGCCTTTTTTTCCTTTTTAATCTCATCTTTTGCCAAGTTAATTCCAAACAAAGAGTCACCTTTTATGTAGACCGGTGTTTCGCGTGTATTTACGTACTTTGGCCCGTTTTCATCATTTAAAGTTCTTCCCGAGAAAGCAATAACGTTTCCGCGCGCATCCATTATGGGGAAAATGATTCTTCCCCTGAAAAAATCATAAAGATTGCCTCCTCGCCTGATGGAGAGGCCGGCCAAGATTAAATCCTGGTCAAAATACTTCTTTTTACGAAGAAGGTATGAGGTCAAAGGAGATCCGTTTTCAGGAGCAAACCCAAGCATAAAGGTGTTTATTAATTCAAGCGAAACTTTCCTTTTTTGTGTAAGGTAGGCTAATGCGTTTTTGCCGGCTGGATGTTTTGTCAAAAGATAGTTGTAGAATTGTGCTGCAAGGCTATTCATCCCATAAATTGCATCTCTTCTTTTCTCGGCTTCATTTCTAAAAACCGGTTTTGATAGCTTTACTCCGGCTTTTTCTGCCAGGATTTTAAGGCTTTCTGAAAAATCAATATTTTCAAAATCCATGAGGAATTTAAAAACATCTCCGCCTTTTGAACAGCCAAAACAGTGCCAAATTTGTCTTTCGGGGGAAACGGTAAATGAGGCGGTTTTTTCGGAATGAAATGGGCAATTGGTTTTAAAATTACGTCCGGCTTTTTTTAAAGGAAGGAAGCCGTTGATAACCTCAACAATATCCAATTTTTGTTTAATTTGTTCAACTTCATCCATGAGATCAGTGATTAGTCATTAGTAATTAGTAAATAGTCGTTAGCGATTGGTTAATCAGGGTTATTTTAACACACCTCGAAACATTTCTTGATTATTGCATCGTGATTCTTTATTCTTAAAGAATGTTTGCCAAGGTATATTCGGGAGCCGTTGTGGGGCTTGAGGGGGTTTTGGTTGAGGTCGAAACAGATATCTTATCCGGTCTTCCGGCTTTTAATATTGTCGGTCTTGCCGACCGCGCAGTTGAAGAGTCCAAAGAAAGGGTCCGTTCAGCTCTGAAAAACATAAATGCAGACCTTCCTGCTAGGCGCATTACGGTAAATTTGGCACCGGGTGATCTTCCAAAAGAAGGCTCCGCCTTTGATCTTCCGATTGCTGTCTCGATGCTTTTGGCGACTGAGCAATTAAAACAAGACGTTTCTGCCTCCATTTTTGTCGGAGAACTCTCTTTGGATGGAACCCTAAGACATACAAATAGTATTTTACCGATAGTTATTTTAGCAAAAGAAAAAGGTTTTAAAAACATTTTTGTGCCTCATGATAACTCTTTGGAAGCGAGCCTTATCAAGGGAGTTGATGTTTATCCGGCCAAAAACCTAAAAGAAATTTATTTTCACTTAAAAGGCGAAAAAGAAATTGAAAAAGCCGAGCATCTGACTTTTAGCAAACTTGATGCTGATGAAGAATATGAATATGACATGAAAGACATAAAAGGACAAGAATTTGTTAAGCGCGCAATTGAAATAGCTGTTGCAGGCGGCCACAATATTTTATTAAAAGGGCCTCCTGGTTCCGGTAAAACCTTAATTGCAAAAACAGTTCCGTCAATTCTTCCTCCACTCTCTTTTGATGAAGCGCTTGAGGTCACAAAACTTTATAGCATCTCAGGCTTATTGGGTAAGAAACCTTTGATAAAAGTGAGGCCTTTTAGGAGTCCTCATCACACAACTTCACATATTGGTTTGATTGGGGGATCTGCAAACCCAAAACCCGGAGAAGTTTCTTTGGCCCACCGCGGAGTTTTGTTTTTGGATGAATTTCCTGAATTTCCAAGGCAAGTTTTGGAAAGCTTAAGGCAGCCTTTGGAAGACGGATTTGTGGTAATTTCACGAGCCCGTCAAAGAGTAAAATATCCAAGTATCTTTATGTTGGTTTCCGCTATGAATCCGTGTCCCTGCGGTTATTTTGGAGAAAAGACAAAAGAGTGTAAATGTGCTTATTCCCAAATCTTAAAATATCAAAAGAAAGTTTCGGGTCCAATTCTTGACAGAATTGACATGCATATAAATGTTCCTGCGGTTGAAGTTGCAAAGATCACATCGGAAGAAAATACAGGAGAAGACTCAAAGACGATAAGAAAAAGAATTGTAAGAGCCCGTTTGAGGCAAGAGAAGCGATTTACAAAGACAAATTTGGTGACAAATAGCGAAATGAATTCAAAAGATATTAAAGAAATGGTGAAAATTGACGATGACGCAAAAGATGTTTTAAAACAAGCTCTGGCAAAACTTTCTTTGTCTGCTCGTGCGTATCACAAAACGATTAAAGTTGCCCGCACGATTGCTGATCTTGAAGGGAAAGAAACCGTCCAAAGACCCCATGTTCTTGAAGCTCTACAATACAGGCCGAATAGGGAGATTTTTTCCTAAATACAGGCTTGAAGTTTTCTGAAGTTTTCTTCGGGACTTCCGT
>JAKAHW010000153.1 GCA_021825285.1 bacterium | reverse complement strand
AACAGGCAGGATTTTGAAATGTATTTTTTTAGTCCAGGATTTAACCCGTCAGAAGAAATTTTGGTTAACCAAAATTTTCCCTTTGAACCTTCCTCTTATAGTCTAGCGATAAAACCCATAACTTATAATGAGAATGAAATAAAATTTAAAAATAATTCGTTAAAAGATGCAGTACTTTTTCTTTCGGATACGTATTATCCTGGGTGGAATGCGTATGTGGATGGAAAAAGAACTAAAATTTATACGGCTGATTATGCATTTAGGGCAGTTTATTTCCCTAAAGGAGAGCATACTGTTGAATTTAAATATGAGCCAATTTCCTTTAAAATAGGATTAGGCGTTTCAGCGTTAAGCTTGTTCTTATTAGTTATGATAAGTTTTATTAAAATTAAAAAATGAAAAAAATTTGGGTTCCCCTTTTTATCCTGGTTTTGTTATTGCCTTCTGTTTTTTGGTTATTCCATTTCGGATTTTTTCAAACTGACGATGGCGAGTGGATGATCATCCGTTCTTCTGCATTTTTTCAGGCTTTTCGAGAAGGACAGTTTCCGGTAAGGTTCCTCTCCCGTTTGAATTTTGGCTACGGATATCCTGTCCCCAATTTTCTATATCCCGGATTTTTGTATTTATCTATTCCTATACATATTCTAGGGTTTTCATTTGTTAACACAATAAAAATTATTTTTGGAGCCTCACTAATAAGTTCGTTTATCTTTTCATATCTATGGTTGAGACAATTATTTGGTAAACAAGCGTCTTTTGTTGGAGCTTTTTTTTACCTATATACTCCATACCATTTGTATGATGTTTATACTCGGGGCTCTGTAGGCGAAATATTAGCTCTTGCTATTGTTCCTTTTATCCTTTGGCAATATGAAAGAAAAAGCTTCCTCTTTTCTACGCTGGGAATAAGTTTTCTAATACTTTCCCATAATACACTTGCTTTATTTTTCCTCCCACTGATTTTTGCTTATGTCTTAATTAGAAAAAACATAAGCATTTTAAAATTATTGTTATCTGCCGTTTTAGGAATTTTTCTTTCCTCTTTTTTTATAATCCCTGCAGTTCTGGAGCTTTCTTATACAGCTTTTTTTAAGACAGAAATTTCCGACCCTGCGAAATATTTTTCTTCTATTTTTCTGATAGGAATTTCAACATTTGTAGTTTTAATCTTTTCTTTAATCCAATTTAAAAAGCAAAAAACTATCCCCTTTTTGTTTATCTTAGTTTTATTAACTTCAATTATCTTTTCCTCAAGTCTTTCTTCTCTGTTTTGGAAAGCAGTTCCTACGTCTTTTGTCCAATTTCCTTTTAGGCTTTTATCGTTGGGAATGCTCGCGGTTAGTTTTTTGGCAGCCAACCTTATTGATAATATAAAAAAACAAAAGTTTCTAATTTCATCAATTTTAGTTGTTTTATTGTTTGCCTCCGCTTTTTCATATTTGACTCCCGTTAGTTTTTTTAATAAAGATGAGTCTTTGTACACTACAAACGAAGCGACCACAACAGTTCAAGATGAGTATATGCCAAAGTGGGTAATAGAAAAACCAATAAGGCATTATAAAGCAAAAGTAGAAGTTGTAAGAGGTAAAGGTGAAATCGATAATGTTCTGTTTAAAGAAAGTTACATAAATTTTGTCTCAAAAATGGAGGAAAATGGAATTGTTAGAGTTAATACTCTCTATTATCCCGGATGGAAAGCAACAGTTAATGGAAAAGCTGCCCAAATAAATTACAATAATAATAAAGGAGTTATTGAGTTAGGCTTGGAAAAGGGCGAGAGTAAAATTTTCTTGAAATTTACGGAAACTCCGTTAAGGCTTTTCTCAGACTTGATAACTGTTTTGAGTTTAGTAGCTGTGCTAATAGTTAGTTTTGGCTTATGGAAAAAATTAAAAATTATTTAGTTTTGATTTATTTATTTTTAGGTTTCTTTGCTGTGCTACCGTTTTTTCATTCCGGCTTTATATTGGTTCATGACAATACGCAGGTGGCAAGAGTACTGGAAATGGCAAAAAGTTTGGGTGATGGGATGTCCCCTGTGCGTTTTGTTCCCGATTTAGGATATGGCTTCGGATACCCGATTTTTAACTTCTATGCTCCCCTACCTTATTATATAGGGGGTATTTTGAGTCTAATAGGCTTTGGGCCTTTGCTTTCTACTAATATTGCCTTTATTTTTGCTACGCTTTTGGCAGGTCTTAGCATGTTTTTTCTTGCAAAAGAAGTCTTTGGAAAAGAAGCTGGGTTGGTTTCATCTATAATTTATCTTTATTTTCCCTACCATGCATTAGACATTTTTGTTCGAGGGGATTTAGGAGAAGCCTTCGCATATGCATTTCTTCCTTTAGTTTTTTTGGGGTTTATTAAAATTTTTCAAAAGGTAGAGAAAGGCAAGATAACAACAATTTTTCCATGGGGTATGTTTACTATTTTTTCTTTTACTTTTGTTATTCTTTCCCACAATCTTTCGGCTTTTATGTCGTTGTTTTTTATAATTCCTTTTCTTGTTGCTCAATTTTTTCTATCAAAAAATAAAAAACTTTTTATTTCAATTAAT
>JAKAHW010000152.1 GCA_021825285.1 bacterium | reverse complement strand
CGAGGTTCAATCTCCTAAAGTCCAAAAGCTTGATTTTCAAAATACTCCTGTGTGGACTTTTGTTGTAACCGGTTCATCGGCTAAAGGCAGTGAGGCAGGAAGTACCGAACAGTTCTCAAAAATCCTGAAGACCAGACTTAAGGATTTGCCCAAAATTAAAGATGTCACAATTTCCGGGCTTCCCGAACAAGAAATACAAATTCTTCTCCGTCCTGAAGCGATAGCGTCATATAAATTGAATCCTCTTGCCCTGACTCAAGCAATAACTGCTGCCATCGGATCATTTCCTGCAGGAAGTGTGAGAACGGATAATTCCTCGTTTGCGCTTAGTATTGACCAGGCCGTTACAACCGTTGATGACCTTCGAAATCTTCGGGTGTCACTAAATGGAAATATCGTTATGTTGTCTGACATAGCTACTGTTTCAGAGCGTTCAAAACCTGACCAGGTGCCGTCACTATATGCCTCAAAAAAAACACCAATAAGTCCCGCTGTTTCTTTCAGCATTTTTAAAACAGCCGGTTCCAATATTACGGACGCCGCAAGAGACGCCGAAAAAGAGGTTAACCGTGCGATTTCCGACTATAAAAATGAGTTTAAGGTTTCAACAATTCTTAATACGGCTGATGAAATAGACAAACAATTTTCCGATCTCATCCGAGATTTTACTACGACTATCATTTTGGTCTTCATAACCCTTTTTGTGTTCGTTGGTCTGCGGCAGGCAATAGTTGCGCTTATTTCAGCACCTCTTACTTTTTTTATTACCTTCACAGTAATGAACATAACAGGAATTGCCCTTTCATTCATCGCTGTTTTTTCCCTGCTTTTATCACTTGGGCTGCTGGTTGATGATACCGTTGTCGTTATTTCAGCTGTTTCACAGTATTTCAGGACGGGAAAATTCACGCCGCTTGAAGCAGGACTTCTTGTCTGGAGGGACTTTATGGTGGCTATTTTTACTACAACAATTACAACTGTCTGGGCATTTTTACCCCTACTTTTATCAAGCGGAATAATCGGTGAATTTATTAAATCAATTCCGGTAGTTGTTTCAACAAGCCTTTTGGCATCATTTTTTGTTGCCATGTTCATAATCCTTCCTGTTTTGATCATGATTTTGGAAGGGTACATGCCGACTCGCGTAAAAGTATTCTTAAAAATTACACTGTTTTTACTATTGGTAGGTTTTCTTTTCGTTTTTCTTCCTAAGAGTTTTCTTTTACCGTTTGAACTTATTGCGGGAGCCATATTTTTCCTTGTCGTATGGCGAATCAAAAACAATCTTATTGGTTTGGTTTTTAGGAAAAAGAGCAAACGCCAAACCAGGAAAGAAAAAACAGAACAAGGATTAATACATTTTGACGGGATAAGCGAGAAGTATAAAGGGGTGATGCACCATATTCTTATTTCTTCTTCCTTGCGAAAAAGGACGATAATAATGGTTGGAATATTTTCACTTTTTTCGTATCTTCTTTTACCTTTGGGATTTGTCCGAAACGAGTTTTTTCCAAAAGGAGATAATAAATATATTTATGTATCCTTGGGCCTTCCGGAAGGCACAAATACGCAAAAATCGCAAACGGAGGCAAAGAATCTTTTGGAGCAGCTTAGAAAAACGCCCGGAGTTTCTTTTGCCACTTCAGACATAGGCAGAGCTTTTAACCAATCGACTTTTGGCGTTGGAGGAGCCGGTACTAATAACGTTTTCTTTTCGCTCGCGCTTTTACCAAAAGAAAAGAGAAAAGACTCAACAATAATTGCGTCAAATATTCGGAGAGCTTTTTCTTCCTACCAAACGGGGAATCTTCAAGTTATTGAAGCAAGTGGGGGACCGCCTGCCGGAGCTGATGTTCAGATAAAACTTTTTGGTGAGGACTTAAGCGTTCTTGATACATACGCGGATAAAGTTATCGGGTATTTAAAAAAGCAGCCGGGAACAACGAATGTTGACAAAACTATAAAGCCCGGGACAAGCAAATTGGTGTTTGTCCCCGATAAAGACAAGCTTTCTCAGGCGGGTTTGACTCCTGATGTTTTAGGGTTTTGGCTAAGGCTTTTTGCGAGTGGTTTTAAAGCTAATTCAATAAAACTTGAGAATGAAGTTTCAACCGACAAAAAAGATATAACCTTGCGGATGAGTGCTGACCCTGAGCTTGCGGAATCAGTCAATTCAATTCAGATTCCTGTTCCGGGACAGGGTTCAACAGGTACAATTCCTCTTGCTTCGCTTGGAACAATAAACGTTGTTTCCAATCCCACGCTAATTACACGTGAGAATGGAAAAAGGACGATTTCCGTAACTGCATCTGTAAGCTCAGGTTATTCGGTAAGCCTTGCTAACCAAAATCTTATTAAATATGCGGACACAGGCCTCGGCCTTCCCACAGGATACACTTGGAAGACAGGAGGAGTGAACGAGCAAAACCAGGACTCGGTCAAATCAATTCTTCAAGCAATGCTTTTGTCCTTTTTGCTTATTATCGTGACGATGGTTGTCCAATTCAGCTCTTTTAGACGCGCATTAATTGTCATGCTTGTTATTCCGCTTTCTATTTCAGGG
>JAKAHW010000151.1 GCA_021825285.1 bacterium | reverse complement strand
CACGCTTTGAAGCGCATCATAGTATTCCGCAGGATTTCTGTCGAAATGCTCTTCAAGAGAGAAAAATTGCCTTATGTCGTATCCCAGCTTAAATAAAACCAGCATTGAAAGTGCTCTTCCTACCCTTCCGTTTCCGTCAAGAAACGGATGTATTCTGACAAACTCGTAATGCACTATTCCGGTTTTTAATACGGGATGTATTTCGTTTTCCTGATTTATAAATGAAACAAGTTCTTTTACCTGCCATGGAACTTCAATTACTTTCGGCGGCCTGAAAGACACTTCTCCCGTAATACTGTTTCTGATAACGACTTCTTTATCCCTGAATTCTCCTGTTTTGTCGGACGGCAAAATATCTTTTACAACGATTTTATGAAGCTCTTTTATAGTATCTTCATCAACCTGCACTCCGGAATGTTTTCCGATATAATCAATAACTTTTCTGTAATTAATTACCTCCTGGACATCGCGCTCACGTGCAACAATTACCTCACCGTCCAGGACTTTTTGGACTTGCAAAAGCGAAAGCTCGTTTCCTTCAATGTGGGTTCCGTAATGAACGGTTCTCACCAAAGCTTCGTCCTGAAATCTTTTTTCCCAGTATGGAAGAAGGGGGGCGTTTTCTATTACTTCTTTTGCGGCTTCAATTTCGCCGATGTTTTTGACTATTTTATTTGTGATTGTAAAAGTAGGAGAGTACATTTTGCCTTTTAGCCTTCCATATAGTATCATATCAACTATCCTATGGCCACTCAGAAGGAAAAAAATAACAAACTCCACGTAGAAGTAGTACGACAAATGCTAACTCTGGCCACATCCGGATTCGGACTGGTTGCGGCCCTTGCATGGAACAGTCTTATTCAAGAATTTGTTAACAGCTATATTAAAAAATGGCTTCCCGATAACGGGGGACTTATTTCTCTTCTTATTTATGCCGTTATCATAACCGTTATCGCAGTTATCGTTACCATCCAACTCTCCAGGTTCTTAAAAAGGCTCGAAAACCTTGAGAAATGAAATTAAAGAATCTCAACCTTAAAAACTTCAGAAACCATAAATCATGCAGTTTTAGTTTTAACGATACAACTATTATCGTGGGGCACAATACTGCCGGAAAAACGAATATCTTAGAGGCAATTTATATTTTGACGCACGGAAAATCTTTTAAGGCGGAACACGATAGAGATACTATTCAGGAGGGGTCTGATTTTGCAAGAATCGAAGCCGGAGTCGAGGAAAAAGACGATAAAAAAAAGCTCACAGTTATTTTTGCGGAGCGGGGAAATTATTTGTCAAAAAAGTTTTTAGTAAACGGTGTTGCCAGGCGCCATTTGGATTTCGCAAGTAATTTTTCATCCGTTCTTTTCACCCCCGAAGATATTGAAATAATAACAGACTCTCCAAGCCTTAGGCGGCATTATGTAAATACCATTCTTTCCCAAAGCAGTAAAAAGTATAGGCATTCACACGCTCTCTACGAAAAGGCTTTAAGACAAAGAAATAGAATGCTGTCAGACATGAAAGACGGTAAAAAACAATATAAAAGATCCGATTTTGAATACTGGGAAAACTTACTAATTGATCACGGAACAATAATTACAGACCAAAGAGAAAACTTTGTAAGTTTCGTAAACTCTACAAACAAAGAGCTTTTTAACTTCACGCTTTTCTACGACAAAAGCATTATGAGCTTAGAGCGACTTTTTAAGTATCACTTTCAGGAACAAGCAGCGGGATCAACCCTTGTCGGCCCCCAAAGAGACGACTTCTTCTTTTTCTTTCCTGATACGGAGAAGAAGATTTCGGAATTTGGCTCGCGCGGACAGGAAAGACTGACAGTCCTTCAGACAAAACTTTTGGAGATTGAGTATATTAAAAAAAACACGGACGTAAGCCCTGTCCTTTTACTTGATGATATTTTTTCGGAGCTCGACAGTGAGAATATTGACAAAATTTACGGGTTCATTAAAGACCAACAGACGATAATTACAACAACGCACCGCGAGTTCGTGCCTAAAAATATCTTAAAACAGGAAAGTCTCTCGATAATTGATCTTGTTTGACCAATCTTTCAACTTATAGTACAATTCCCCGCATGCGTGAATTTGAGCAAAAAATTCCCGACTGGAGACAACAAGTCGAATCATCTATTTTTTACGAGCGGGATGTTCTAGAGGGTACTCAATTTAAGGTTTATACGCGTCCGGGAATTGATTTTGTTGTAAAGATCCCAAAAGATTCTGCCTGGATGCAGGGTTATTGGCTAACAGAAGAGCTAGCTCCCGAATATGCTATTCCCTTTATTCGCGTCGAAAATCTTCGCCTCAATATTAACCGTGTCAAAACGAATATGCCGGAATCCGTAGTCCAAATTAAAGCCGAAGACTTACTGGATAAAATAGCACAATCATTCCAAACAAAAAACGTTACCCAATTGGATATGCTCGTTCGTGCACATATAGACGCAGATCTTGGGTTTTTTAAAAAGGGGCTATTTGTCCCGGACCCGACATACAACAATTATGGTATTGATAAGGAAGGAAAAGTTAAAAGGCTAGATTTTG
>JAKAHW010000150.1 GCA_021825285.1 bacterium | reverse complement strand
AATACAGGCCGAATAGGGAGATTTTTTCCTAAATACAGGCTTGAAGTTTTCTGAAGTTTTCTTCGGGACTTCCGTTTCCAAATATAAAACTTGTTGCTACGAATCTTGTCGCTCCGGCCTCTTTTGCTAAAGAAATTGTCGCATCATTTATTCCCCCATCAACCCCGATTTGTATATCGGTTAGGCTTCTTAATCCTTTTATTTTTTCAAGTCTTGTTTGGAGTAAAGGAGGCCCTGAAAACCCAATCCGGTCTGAAGTGTAAACAAGAATGGAATCCAGATTTTCAAAAGGAACTTTTATGTCGTTAATTGAGGTAGGTCCGTCTAGCGCAAGTCCTGCTTCTCCAAGCTCTTTTGCTTTGTCGATAAACTTTTTTTGGTCAGGCATTTGTTCGATATGTCCCAAGAATCTATTAAACCCTGCTTTTCCAAAAGGCTCCAAGAATTCGATAGGATTTTCAACCATCATGTGTAGTTCGAGAAAAAATTGGCTTGAATATTTTTTAAACGGTTCGGGGTCAAGGAAGGTTAAATTGTTTACCAATCTTCCGTCAATAATATCGATATGAATAGTATCGGTAAAGGTTTTGGCGATTTCTAATTTTCTCTCAATTTCGCTCCACTTTTTATCCAAAATTCCCGGGATTATTTTATTCATTTTCAATATCGTTAATTTCTTCTACTCTTCTTACCCTTCTCGCGGCTTCATCAAAAGGTGTATTTAAAAAAACTTGAATCAATTTTTTTGCTTTATCAAAATCAGTGAAGTCCGAAGCGATTGCCAGAACGTTTATGTCGTCGTCATTTCGTCCTGCTTCTACCTGTTTTTCGTTCATTCCAAGTCCGCATCGGATTCCCTCAATTTTATTTGCAACAATATCGACACCAACTCCGCTTCCACAAATCAGAATTCCACGCGAACCATTTTCCCCTGCAACTTTTCTTGCCACTTTCTCTGCAATTATTGGATAGTCATCGTCGGGGTCTTTTTCGAAAGCTCCTAGGTCTTCTATGTTTGTTTCTGAACCTAAAAACCATTCTTTAATTCTCTCTTTTAACTCGAATCCTTTGTGGTCTGCTCCGATAATTATTTTCATTTTTGCCCTCTCGCGTTTATAAAAATATTATAAAATTTTTGGTAGTTAATGTTTATGCGCTCGATTGCTTCCTCTTTTTCAATTTGTCCGCTTGTGTAGTATACCAGAGGATCCCAAAAAACTGTTCTTCCTACAGCAAAGCCCACAACCCCTTTCACTTGTGCTCCTGTTTTTATCCAATGAATTACATGCGCTTCTTCTTCTCCTCTTCCCAAAACTACAATTCCAACATTCTCCCTCCCGTTAATTTGGGCTTGTTGGACCGCTTTTTCATAATCTTGCATCAGCTCCATTCCTTCAATTTTCCAAATATCCGGTTCAACTCCTCCATTTTGGAGCTCCTCCATCATCCTCAAGGTAAGACTTGGCCTTAAATTTTTATCAAACTCTTCTTGACTTGAATTTTTTATTTCTTCTTCCGTTGGGATCACCAAAGGCTCGAGCAAAAACTTAAATCCATTTTGGTGGCAAAAATCTGTTAAGCTTTTCAGCTTTTCAGCTTGTTTTTGGTTTAAAATTTTATCTCCTTCAGGGTTGTAGCGTATTAAGGCTTTCGCGTAGTCCGGGTTATATTTTCTAATATGATTAAACTCTTCCTCTCCATACTCGAAATCAAATTCGCTTTGTCCGCTTTTTTCCGTTGTTAAAATTGTCCTGTAGCCTTCGTTTTTCGCGTTTTGAAGAATTTGGCTTCCGAACTCTTCATCTACCAAAATCGCAGCTTCATCTTTTGGGACACCTTCTGAAACAGCCTTTTTAAAAGCTTCATAAATTATTTCTTTTTCTTCCTTTATTTTTTCAATTTCTGCATCTGTGGGCGGTCTGTCATGAATTCCAAGCATGTTTTTAGTAAATGAGGAGCGGTGGTCAAAAGGAAGAATTGCTAAAATTTTTGTGTCCATAAATTAAATTTCAGAAGCTTCGTAATCTTTGAAGTTTTCAAGGTCTTTTTTAAGAGCTTCCAGATTAAGAAGTCCCGGTTGTGCTCCAATAAATTCCATTACAGACTTTGAATTTAGTCCTCCCCACTTCATCGCATCCGGAACGTTTCCTCCGGAAAGTACACATCCAAGGAATGCTGCGGCATATCCGTCTCCTGCACCTGTTTTGTCAACCGAGTTATTGTTCCCCCGTGCTTCAATGTAATAAGCTTTCCCATTTTCATCCAGAGCATATGCCCCATTCCCTCCATCAGTTACCGAAACTACTTTTGGTCCAAGAGAAGAAAGACCGGAAAGTATTTTTTTTATATCCGATGTGTCAATTCCTTTTTTTGAAAGTATTTTTATCGCTTCTTCCTTATTCATAAAAATAAAATGCGACCTTTCAATTACTTTAAAAACCGTATCGCTTAGATTATCCAGCTGTCTTGATCCGGGGGAAAAGATAATCGGGATATTATTGGAGCTTGAGAAATCAAATACTTGTTCATAAGCTTGTTCCCAGACATCTGCAATAGAATTTAAAAAT
>JAKAHW010000019.1 GCA_021825285.1 bacterium | reverse complement strand
TAAAAAAAGCAATAGAAAAATCATTATTTTTCGTCTCCGCTATTATGTTTCCTATGCTAACAGGGTTAATTATTGCAGCTCCATATGTCATAAGATTTTTTCCAAAATGGCATGGAAAATGGGAGCCAGCAGTTATAAGCCTGGTATTTTTTGGTTTAAATGCGATTGTTTCTTCTCTCTCGGGAATTTTAGTTAATGTTCTTGATTCAACAGGAAGAGTTAAAACAACACTAAAGCTAATGGTGGTGTGGACGACTTTAACATGGGTATTAACACCAATATTTGTTAAGCTGTTCGGTTTTAACGGTGTATCTTTTGCTTCTTTTCTGGTAACGCTTTCTATTTTTTATACTGTTTACCTTGTGAAAAAAGTTGTCGATTTTTCATTTTTCGGAAGTGTTTCAAAGCCTTTATTTGCGACTTTGATAATGGCTATGCTTTTTTATGGAGCAACACACTTGTTCGTTTCGAATTTTATAACGTTATTTGTCTTTGCTTCTATTTCAGGTATAGTTTATTTTGTGTTATTCTATTTTATGGCGGGGGAAGAATTAATAGGAGATTTAAAAAAAATATTTTTTAAGAAGCAATAGTTTCTTATACTAAAAAATGAAAAATCCAATATCCGTAGTTATAACAACTTATAACAGCGAAAGTAAAATTGTGGATTGTATAAAATCGGTAAATTTTGCTGACGAGGTAATTGTGGTTGACGGAAGCTCTTCTGATAGCACTCCAAAACTTGCTAAGGATAATGGTGCAAAACTTGTTAAACGACCTAATAACCCAATGCTTAATAAAAATAAAAACTTTGGTTTCTCTCAAGCAAGAAATGAGTGGATTTTAAGTTTGGATTCCGATGAAAGAGTTACTCCCGAGCTTAAAGAAGAAATACTTGGGGTTGTAAAGGATAAGAATGAAAAGAATGGATACTTTGTTCCGAGGAAAAATATTATTTTTGGAAAATGGATAGAGCATACGGGTTGGTATCCTGATTATCAACTAAGATTATTTAAAAAGGGAAAAGGAAAGTTTGCTGAAAAGCATGTCCATGAGCTTTTAGAAGTTGATGGAGAAGTAGGGCATCTTTCCCAGCCCTTTCTCCATTACAACTACGACTCAGTCTCTCAGTTTCTAGACAAAACTTTTAAAATTTACACAATTTCGGAGGCAGAAAACCTTATAAACAATGGGTATCAGGCAGAAATTGTGGATGCCATAAGGATGCCGGCAAAAGAATTTTTAAATAGATATTTTTACGGAAAAGGATTTTTGGATGGTTCTCATGGATTGATTCTTTCACTTCTTATGGCTTTTTATCATCTGGTCGTCTTCTTAAGGGTTTGGGAGGCTCAAGGATACAAAGATACGAAGGAAAATACACTTCTCACATTTGAAGCAGAGTTTAAAAAGGTTGTAAGGGATATTGTTTTTTGGATCAACCAAGAAAGAGTTAAGCAAACAAAAAATATTTTCAATAAATTATTCCTCAAAGCCAAAGGGAAAATTGCAAAGTGAAAAAAGTTTTCGTTAACACCATAAACTACAATACAAAAGAAGAAACCGTAAATTGTCTTTTATCAATTCAAAAATTAGACAGAACGGGGATAGATCTTCATGTTCTGGTAATAAATAATGGGTCAGAGCCTTTTGATGTTGATGAAAAAAAATTCTCTGATATTAATCTAAAAATTGTAAAAACACCGGAGAATCTTGGGTTTTCCGGAGGACACAATTTCGGTTTTAAAATTGTTCTGGAGCAAGGAGCCGAGTATGTTCTTGTTTTAAACAATGATACGATTCTCGATAAAAATTTGCTTCAAGAACTTCTTGCTCCTTTTAAAGATGAAAAAGTTGGAGCAACGGTCCCTAAAATGTATTTTGCTCCGGGATTTGAGTTTCATAAAGATAGATACAAAAAAGAGGATATAGGAAAAGTTTTTTGGTATGCGGGTGGTGATATTGACTGGAAGAATGTTTATTCCAAGCATCGGGGAGTGGATGAGATAGATAAGGGTCAATATGATGAAGCCGGAGAAACCGAATTTGCCAGCGGTGCGTGCATTTTAGTTAAAAGAGAAGTGTTGGAGAAGGTGGGATTTTTTGACCATAGGTATTTTATGTATTTTGAAGATGCTGACTGGAATGTAAGGATTAGAAAAGCAGGATACAAAGTGCTATATATACCAAAAGCAATGCTATGGCATATAAATGCAGCTTCTTCGGGATCAGGTTCAAAATTGCACGACTATTTTATTACGAGAAACAGAATGATGTTTGGATTCTCCTATGCGCCACTTCGGGCTAAATTCGCTTTAATTCGTGAAAGCCTAAGGCTTTTACTAAAAGGAAGAGATTGGCAGAAGGTAGGTGTAAGAGATTTTTATTTAAGGAGATTTGGAAAAGGAAGCTTCAAATGAAAAAGTTTTTAAAAAAACATTTTGTTTTGCTGCTTTTCTTTTTGTTTCTTTTAATTCCACTGATAGATTTACTTAATCCCGGTCTTCCTGTTACTCATGATGGACAAGATCATGTTGCAAGAATCGCAAATTTTTATAAGAGTTTAAGCGAAGGGAATATTATCCCAAGATGGGCAGGAAACCTTAATTGGGGGTATGGGCATCCCGTTATGATGTTCCTTTACCCTTTTCCTTCATATGCTTCTTCTTTATTTCATCTTATCGGTTTTTCTTATATTGATTCGTTAAAGCTTGTTTTTGCCATTACTTTTGTTTTAAGCGGGTTAACAATGTACCTTTGGATAAAAGAATTTCTTGGTAAATATCCTGCGATTGCTGCTGGCGTTCTTTATGTTTTTGCTCCTTACCGTTTTGTTGACCTTTATGTAAGAGGTGCAATAGGGGAGCATGTTGCTTTTATTTTTCCACCTTTGGTTTTATATTTTCTTTTAAAGCTTTCAAAGAAATTTTCCTATCTGAATTTCTTGGGAGGATGTTTGAGTTTATCTGGGTTAATTCTTTCTCATAATGCAATTTCCCTAATGTTTTTACCCTTTATAATTTTTTACGCTTTATTTCTGCTTTACAAGAATAAAAACAAAACAAAGCTCCTTTTAGGATTTTTAGGACTTTTACTTTTGGGATTTGGACTTTCAGGATTTTTTCTTTTACCTGCTTTTTTTGAGGGGAAATATACGCTTCGTGATATTGTTACAAGAGGAGAATATGCCAGTAGGTTTGTTAATTTTAAAGATTTAATATATGGATCTTGGAGTTATGGCGGAACAGGACAGTTTACAACCCAACTTGGTTTTGTTCAATTGATTTTCATTGTTTTATCCCCTTATTTTTTGTTTCAATTTTTCAAAAAAAATAAGAGTTTTTTTGTTCTATCGTTGGCAATTCTTGCTTATTGTTTTTTATCAGTTTTGTTAATGCTTAATTTTTCAAAACCTGTTTGGGAGATTGTAACAATTCTTCAAAAATTTCAATTTCCCTGGAGATTGCTTTCAATTGTTGTTTTTACTACGTCACTCTTAGGGGGACTTTTTGTTTATCAGCTTAATAAAAAATGGCAGACCATTATTGTTTTGTTAATAACAATTTTAATAGTTCTATCGACTTATAATTATTGGCACGCAAATGCCTATAAAATTTATCCAAACTTGTACTTTGACAAAATTTATAATGGAACTACAGATACGGGAGAAAGTTCACCTATATGGTCAATAAGATTTATGGAAAAAGAACCGAAGACACATTTGGTGATTATTGAAGGAGGTGGACGAGTTAAAGAAGAAAAAAGAAGTACAACAGAGCATGATTACACAGTCTTTGCAGACGGCAATATAAAATTAAGAGAAAATACATTATATTTTCCGGGGTGGAAAGTTTACTCGAGCGGAAAAGAGTTGCCTGTTGAGTTCCAGGATAGATTAAATAGAGGTTTAATAACTTTTAAACTCCCTCAAGGCAAAAATACAGTAATTATTAAATTTGAAAACACAAAACTTAGAACTTTTTCGAATTTGCTTACAATATTTTCTTTTGTTTTTCTTGTTGGATTAGGAGTCTTTGTTAAAAAAAGAAATGAAATTGTTTAAAAAATTTTATCCTGTTATTTTAATTTTGTTTATCTGGTTTATTTTTGCGAATCCCTACTTTTTAAAAGGTAAAGTTCCATATCCTTCTACCTACCAAGTAAATAATTTTTCACCATGGAGTTCCTACGATGAGTTTGCAGGACCGGTTAAGAATGGAGCAATGCCGGATATAATCACTCAAATTTTTCCTTGGAAAAACTTCGCAATAGAATCTTTAAAGAATTTTGAAATTCCCCTCTGGAACCCTTATTCATTTTCAGGCTCTCCATTTTTGGCAAATTACCAATCAGCAGTTTTATCACCTTTAAATTTAATTTTCTTTTTGCCTTTAAAGTTCATTGACGCTTGGAGCTTAATAATTCTTCTGCAGCCTTTATTAGCGGGTCTGTTTACCTACGCGTTTGTTAGAAGTTTGAAAATAGGAAAAGCGGGGAGTTTGCTTGCCTCTATCTCTTTTATGTTTTGCGGTTTTATAACAACATGGATGGCCTATGGAGTTCTTGGCTATGCAATTATTTTTCTTCCTCTGGCGCTTTTTGCAATAGAAAAATATTTGGAAACTGATAGGGTGAGGTTTTTAATTCTTTTTTCACTTACAATTCCGTTATCGTTTTTCTCCGGGCATTTCCAAACCAGCATCTATTTTTTCCTGTTTGTAATATTCTATTTGGTTTATGTTTTAATAAAAACAAGAAACTTTAAAAAAACTTTTAAACTACTCATTTATTTACTAATCGGAGTTTTAATGTCCACCCCTCAACTGCTTCCTTCATATGAATTTTACCTAAATTCGGTTAGAAGTTCGCTTTTTGGGAAAGTTGAGGTAATCCCCTGGGGGTATTTACCAACTCTAATTGCTCCGGATTTTTTAGGAAACCCTGTAACACGCAATGATTGGTTCGGGCATTATGCGGAATGGAACGGTTTTGTTGGAATTTTTCCTTTATTGCTGGCTTTTTATTCGGTTTCTAAAGAAAGGTTAAAAACTGTGTTGTTTTTCTTGGTAATGATATTTGGTTCTTTGCTTCTTGCGTACAACACTCCTTTAGTGGACTTTCTTGTTTTATTAAAAATTCCAGTTTTATCAACGAGCGCTGCCAGTAGAGTTATCGTTTTGTTTAGTTTTTCCGTAGCAGTATTATCGGCATTTGGCCTAGAAAATCTTTTAAAAGATATTGCTTCAAGGGAAAAAAAGAAAATAATAATTTGGCTTGTCTTTTGTGCATTAATTTTTGCTCTATTATGGGGAATAGTTTTTTTCCACTTATTCTTAAATCCCGTACAAACATCAATTGCAAAAAGTAACTTAATTTTGCCCTCCCTAATATTTGTATTAGGTTCTTTGTCTATTCTTTTTTCATCTTTAAGTAGAAAGACTTTGATTTTGGCACTATTAATAATTGGATTAACATCTTTTGAAATGCTAAGGTTTTCTAGTAAATGGCAACCTTGGGATCCTAAAAATCTTGTTTTTCCTTCTACTTCTGTTTCCAAATTTTTCCCAAAAATTTCAAGTCAATTTAGAACATTTGGAACTTTTGGGGCAGAAGACGGAGTTTATTACAAGCTTCCTTTGGTTGAGGGGTACGAGCCTTTATATATAAAAAGATATGGTGAATTTATGGAGTCTTTATCAGACGGAAAAATAAAAGAGCCGACAAGATATGTTGTCAGTTTAGCAAAAGACGGAAAAAACACCCCAAAAGCGATAAACCTTTTGGGAATAAAATATTTTGTTCATAAAGTATCGGACGGAAGAGCCATATGGGCATTTCCTATCTGGAATTACAAACCGGAGCAGTTCAGGATAATTTACCAAGACTCTCAGTTTGAAGTTTTTGAAAACAAAAATGTTTTCCCCAGAGCATATCTTGTCAATAACATTAAATTAGAAACAGACAGCCAAAAAATTCTGGATAATATGTTTAGGGAAAATGTTGATTTAAGGAACGAAGTAGTGATTGAAGAAGCAATTAATATGAAACCAGGATTTAGCACAGGGAGCGCGTCAATTATAAGCTATAAGCCGAATTCCGTCAGTTTAAAAACTAATTCGGACGGTGACTCACTGCTTTTGTTAACCGACGTTTTTTATCCAGGATGGAAAGCAACCGTTGATGGGAAAGAGGTTAAGATTTATCGAAGTGATTACACTTTTAGGTCTGTTGTTGTGCCGGGAGGTCAACATGAGGTAAAATTCCTTTATAAACCTTTAAGCTTTGAAATAGGGAAATATCTTGCGCTAATAAGTTTTATCTTATTAATTCCACTAAGCTTTCTTTTAAAGAAAAAATAATATGTTGTCGGTAATTATAATTACAAAAAACGAGGAAGATGTAATCGGCGACGCTGTAAAAAGCGCCAAAGAAATTGCATCTGAAATTTTGGTTATCGATGATTATTCCGAAGACAAAACAGCTGATATTGCAAGAAAAGAAGGCGCAAGGGTAATACAAAATAGATTTACGGATTTTTCTACACAACGAAATTTTGCTATGTCTTTGGCTGCGGACGATTGGGTTCTTTATCTTGATTCAGATGAAAGATTAACTCCTGAATTCATCGAAGAGGTAAACGAAGTAGTTAAAAATAAGGCGAATGAAGATGTTGGGGGATATTTTGTTAGAAGAAAAACATTTTTTTACGGGAAAGACTGGGGATTTAATGATCGAGTGCAAAGACTCTTTTATAAACCGAATTTTATTGAATGGAAAGGAGTTCTGCATGAAACGCCTTTTGTAAAAGGACAATTTTTAGAAATTAAAAACCCAATCTTGCACTTTACCCATAGAAATTTGTCTCAGATGGTAAAAAAAACAAACAACTGGTCTGAGTATGAAGCCCAACTTCGGCTAAAAGCAAACCATCCAAAAATGAGCTCTTTACGATTTATACGAGTTATGACTACTGGATTTTTCGATTCATACATAAAACAAAAAGGATATAAAAACGGGACGGAAGGTTTAATTGAAGGAATTTACCAAGCTTTTTCCATGTTTATCACTTACGCAAAACTTTGGGAGAAACAAATAAGGAAGAAGTAAAAAATTACTCTTTTGAGAACCAGGATTTAATTTCCGGAAATGTTAATTTCTTTTTAGAGAACTTAAATAAGAACAGAAGTTCTAGGATTCCGACCGTGTTAACGGGTAAAAGAAGAACTATAAACCAATTTCTTTGTTTATGATTTGCTGCTCGCCACAAAGCTACGCCTTTCCAAAAGAAAGACCAAATAGCTACAATTAGAAAAAATGCAATTTCTCCCGGGTTCATACTGATACTGTATCATAGCTTTTCATCATATTCAATACTTGATAGAATATTCATATGAGAATTGGTGTTTATGACCCATATCTGGATGATCTTGGGGGAGGGGAGAAATACATGCTCAAGATTTGTGAGTGTTTGTCAGAGCAGCATGATGTCGAGATTTTTTGGGATGAAGAAAAAATTCTTGAAAAAGCAGAAAGCAGATTTAATTTAAACTTGGCTAGGGTTAAAGTTACTCGAAACATTTTCCTTAATAAATTTTTTAGCAAAGTCTTCCAAACAAAAAAATATGATATTTTAATAATTTTAAGTGACGGAAGTATTCCTTTATCTTTCGCTAAAAAAACTTACCTCCATATTCAACAACCATTAAAAAATATAAAACCCGGGTTCAAAGAAAAATTGAAGATGAAAAAGATAAGCGGAATTTTTTGCAACTCTTTATACACAAAATCATTTTTAGATAAAGACCTTGGGTCAATCACAAAAGTCGTTTATCCGCCTGTTGACCTAAGACCAAAACAAGTAAAAAAAGAAAACATTATTCTTCATGTTGGAAGGTTTAGGGTAAAAGAAGTAGTGACAGGTATTGCCGACTATAAAAAACAATTTGTAATGGTTGAGGCTTTTAAGGAAATGGTTGATAAGGGGTTTAGCAACTGGCGTTTTGTCTTGGGGGTAAGCATTAGAGAGGGAGAAGAAAGCAAGTTTAATCAGCTTAAAGAAAAAGCAAAGGGCTACCCGATAGAGTTTCTAATAAATAAGTCAAATGATCAGTTGTGGGACATTTATTCGAAAGCAAAAATTTATTGGCATGCTAGCGGATATGGTGAAGACCTTGAAGCAAGTCCGGAACTCGCTGAGCATTTTGGAATTTCAACAGTAGAGGCGATGGGAGCCGGTGCTGTCCCGGTGGTTATAAATGCAGGAGGACAAAAAGAAATAGTTACCGACAACGAAAATGGATATCTTTGGAATGATTTAGGTGAGCTTAAAGATAAAACTACAAAATTAGCAAACGACCCTAAACTTTTAGAACGGTTATCTATTGGTTCAAAGAAAAGGGCTGAATTTTTTGCAGGAGAAAGATTTTGTAAAGAGATTAAAAATCTGATTTTAGAATGAAGAAAATATTGAGATTCTTTAGAAAAAATTACTTAATTATCGTATTTCTTCTTGTGGTAACCTCTTTTTTTGGTTATCAAATTTCTAAATCTTTATATCCAATTCCTTCAGATACGATTGTAGGGCTCTATTATCCTTTTCGTGATTTGTATGCAAAAACAAATCCAAATGGCATACCGTTTAAGAATTTTCTAATTACCGATCCGGTGAGGCAGACTATTCCGTGGAAAAGTCTGGGGGTAGCTTTGTTGTCAAACTATAAACTTCCATTATGGAACCCCTATGAAATGGCCGGAAAACCTCTAATCGGAAATTTTCAGTCAAGCGTTTTCTATCCTTTTAATTTAATTTTATTAGTTAAGCCCTTATTTTTTTCATGGTCTATTTTTGTTTATCTGCAGCTAGTCTTGGCATCCGTTTTCTTTTATCTTTATCTAAGAAGTTTAAATATAAAAAGAGAAGGATCAATCTTGGGAGTTGTTGCATTTTGTTTTTCTGGATTTGTAACTTCTTGGTTTGAATGGGGTACGGTTATTCATACTGCGCTATGGCTTCCTTTGATTTTATTTTCAATAGATAAAAGTTTTAAAACTTCAAAGCTTGTTTGGTCAATAGTGTTATTGATATCTTTTGTTTTTTCATTTTTTGGAGGACACCTTCAAACTTTTTTCTATTTGTTTATTTTTGCGTCGGTTTATTATTTGGCTCGATGGTTTCAGAATGGCAAAAAATTCAAGTATTTGTTTATTTTTGCTGTAATAAATATTCTATTGTTGTTGATAACCTATATACAATGGTTTCCTTCATTGCAGTTTATTAGTTTTTCAGCAAGAGGAATAGACCAGGAATGGACAAAAGCTGGTTGGTTTATTACTTGACAGAATCTGGTTCAATTTATCGCGCCCGATTTTTTTGGGAATCCGACAACTTTAAATTATTGGGGGATATGGAACTATGCTGAATTTGTCGGTTATATTGGAATAATCCCTCTAGTTTTTGCTTTTTATTCAATGTTTTCAAGGTTTGATAAAAAGACTTTATTTTTCAGTTCAGCTTTTATAATGTCTTTAGTCCTATCCCTTCCAACTTTTTTTGCAAAAATTCCATTTTTACTGAATTTACCTTTTATTTCATCGTCTCAACCTACTCGTCTGCTTTTTATTGCATGTTTTTCTTTGTCAGTTTTGGCGGCTTTGGGTTTTGATTATTTCATAAGATTATCGAAGAGGAATATTTTTATAACAATTTCCTTTTTTGGTTTATTACTTCTTGGCTTATGGTTTTTTGTTCTTGGTTTTCGTTTTGAACCTGAGCTTTTGAATGTTTCGAAAAGAAATTTATATTTTCCATCTTTAATTTTCGCTATCCTCCTTGTTTTACTTTTGATTATTAACCTAGGCAAAAACAAACTAAAAAAAATATTAATCCTTTTGTTAATTATTATTGCTTTTATTGATGGGTTTAGGTTTTTTACAAAATTCAATACTTTTTCAGACAAAAAGTACTTTTTTCCCGAAACAAGCGTTGTAAACTTTTTAAAAAAAGATAAGAGTGTTTTTAGAATTGCATCACTGGATTCAAGAACTCTTGCTCCCAATTTTTTAACTTTTTATAAAATTCAATCTGTTGAAGGGTATGATCCTTTGTTTTTAAAATCCTATGCAGAATTTGTTGCTGCTTCAGAAAGAGGAAGACCTGACATTAGCCCGCCGTATGGCTTCAATAGGATAATTACTCCACACAATGTTTTCTCAAACATGCTTGACTTATTAAATGTTAAATACATTTTATCTTTAGACGAAATAAGCTCCAAAAAATTTGAAAAAGTTTTTGAATCTGGAAAAACAAAAGTTTATGAAAATAAGAATGTTTTCCCCAGAGTATTTTTTGTCGAAAAAGCGATTTATCTAAAAACAAAAGAAGAACAAATAAAAGGAATGTTTGAAAATGATTTAGCAAAAACAGCAGTGGTAGGTGAAAAGATTGACGGAGTCCTAAATGTTGGAAAAGCTGTGATAAACAGTTATGCCGAGAACGAGATTATAATAAAGACCAATAATGAAGGGGAGGGGTTTTTGGTGTTAACCGATGCTTTTTATCCTTCTTGGAAAGCAACCATTGATGGTAAAATGGTTAAGATAAATAAAACTGATTATACTTTCAGGGGACTGCTGGTTCCAAAAGGGGAGCATGAAATCAAATTTTATATAACCTTATGAAAATTGAAGTAATAATTCCAAATTATAACGGATTCAGTTTAATATCTAAAAATTTAACACATGTTTTAGACTCGATATCCGATTATGAGGGGGCATCGATAACAATTGTTGATGATTTTTCAAAACAGGAAGAAAGAGAAAAGCTTAAAAATTTTATAAATGAAATAAACAAAGGATTGAGTACTCCTATAAAATTACTTTTAAACGAAAAGAATTATGGTTTTTCTACAACTGTTGACAATGGAGGTCTTGCTTCGGATGCTGATCTATTGGTTCTTTTAAATTCAGATGTAAAGCCTGATAAAGATTTTTTAAAACCAATTTTAAAGCACTTTAAAAACAATCCAAATTTATTTGGAGTAGGCTGCATGGATAAAAGCGTAGAAGGAGATGGAGTTGTTCTTCGTGGTAGGGGATTGGGTAAATTTGAAAAAGGAATGGTTCAGCATAGTCGTGGAGAAGTAAACAAAAATGAAACTTTTTGGATTTCCGGAGGAAGCAGTGTGGTGCGAAGAAAAGTTTTTGCATTACTTGAAGGATTTGATCAAATTTACAACCCTTTTTACTGGGAAGACATAGATCTTTCATATAGAGCAAGGAAGTCGGGATACGAAATACTATTTGAAAAAGAAAGTGTTGTTGAGCATAGACATGAGGAAGGAGCAATTAAAAAACATTACGACGATACAAGAATAAAAACAATGGCTTACAGGAATCAATTTATTTTTCATTGGAAAAATATTACTGATCCATCTATGTTTATTTCTCATTTTTTGTGGTTGCCTTACCATTTTCTTGGAGCAATCAAGAGAGGTGACAAAGCTTTTTTCAAAGGTTTTGTCCTTGCCCTTAAAAGAATTCCTGCTATAATTTTAAAAAGAAATAAGCAAAAGAAATTATATAAAAAGAAAGATT